>NZ_JASBAO010000001.1:1272500-1435000 GCF_029953265.1 Commensalibacter oyaizuii | reverse complement strand
CAAACAGCTGGAGCCTCATATGGGGTGACAGCGTACCTTTTGTATAATGGGTCAGCGAGTTTCTGTTTGCAGCAAGCTTAAGCCGGTAGGTGTAGGCGCAGCGAAAGCGAGTCTGAATAGGGCATTAGTTGCTGGCAGAAGACCCGAAACCAAGTGATCTAGCCATGGCCAGGTTGAAGGTGCGGTAACACGCACTGGAGGACCGAACCCACGTCTGTTGAAAAAGACGGGGATGAGCTGTGGCTAGGGGTGAAAGGCCAATCAAACTTGGAAATAGCTGGTTCTCCGCGAAATCTATTGAGGTAGAACGTCAAGTATTACCTTGGGGGGTAGAGCACTGAATGGGCTCGGGGGTCCCAAAGACCTACCAAACCTAATCAAACTCCGAATACCCAAGAGTATGAGCTTGGCAGACAGACAGTGGGTGCTAAGGTCCATTGTCGAGAGGGAAACAGCCCAGACCACCAGCTAAGGCCCCCAAATGATAACTAAGTGGGAAAGGATGTGGGGATTCCAAAACAACCAGGAGGTTGGCTTAGAAGCAGCCATCCTTTAAAGAAAGCGTAATAGCTCACTGGTCTAAATAAGAAACCCTGCGCCGAAGATGTAACGGGGCTAAAGTTATCTGCCGAAGCTGTGGGTGCATAATTTATTATGCGCGGTAGCGGAGCGTTCTGTAAGTCTGTGAAGAAGACGGGGTGACCCTCTTTGGAGATATCAGAAGTGCGAATGCTGACATGAGTAGCGACAAACAGTGCGAGAAACACTGTCGCCGAAAGTCCAAGGGTTCCTGCGCCAGGTTAATCCACGCAGGGTTAGTCGGCCCCTAAGGCGAGGGCGAAAGCCGTAGTCGATGGAAATCAGGTTAATATTCCTGAACCTGCTAGAAGTGACGAATACAATATGTTGTCAGATCTTATCGGATTGATCTGGCTTTTGGAGTATTCCAGGAAATAGCTCTAGCATATAGACCGTACCCGAAACCGACACAGGTGGACTGGTAGAGAATA
This sequence comes from Commensalibacter oyaizuii, assembly GCF_029953265.1. Classification (NCBI taxonomy): domain Bacteria; kingdom Pseudomonadati; phylum Pseudomonadota; class Alphaproteobacteria; order Acetobacterales; family Acetobacteraceae; genus Commensalibacter; species Commensalibacter oyaizuii. The sequence continues at coordinate 1,433,990 of NZ_JASBAO010000001.1, read as the reverse complement.
CCAAGGCGCTTGAGAGAACGATGCTGAAGGAACTAGGCAAATTACTTGCGTAACTTCGGGATAAGCAAGACCGGGTCGTGGGCAACCATGATCAGGTGGCACAGAGCAGGGGGTAGCGACTGTTTAGTAAAAACACAGGGCTCTGCAAAGTCGAAAGACGACGTATAGGGTCTGACGCCTGCCCGGTGCCGGAAGGTTAAGAGGAGGTGTGCAAGCACTGAATTGAAGCCCCGGTAAACGGCGGCCGTAACTATAACGGTCCTAAGGTAGCGAAATTCCTTGTCGGGTAAGTTCCGACCTGCACGAATGGCGTAACGACTTCCCCGCTGTCTCCAGCATCGGCTCAGCGAAATTGAATTCCCCGTGAAGATGCGGGGTATCCGCGGTCAGACGGAAAGACCCTATGAACCTTTACTGCAACTTTGTAGTGGCATCAGGAAAACGCTGTGTAGGATAGGTGGGAGGCTTTGAAGCAAAGGCGCCAGTCTTTGTGGAGCCATCCTTGAAATACCACCCTGAGTTTTTTTGATGTCTAACCATATCCAGTAAGCCTGGATTGGGACCCTGCATGGTGGGCAGTTTGACTGGGGCGGTCGCCTCCCAAAAAGTAACGGAGGCGCGCGATGGTGGGCTCAAGCCGGTCGGACATCGGCTGTTGAGTGCAATGGCATAAGCCCGCCTGACTGCGAGAGTGACAGCTCGAGCAGAGACGAAAGTCGGCCATAGTGATCCGGTGGTTCCACGTGGAAGGGCCATCGCTCAACGGATAAAAGGTACTCTAGGGATAACAGGCTGATCTCCCCCAAGAGTCCACATCGACGGGGAGGTTTGGCACCTCGATGTCGGCTCATCACATCCTGGGGCTGGAGCAGGTCCCAAGGGTTCGGCTGTTCGCCGATTAAAGTGGTACGTGAGCTGGGTTTAGAACGTCGTGAGACAGTTCGGTCCCTATCTGCCGTGGATGTCGAGACTTGAGAGGATTTGCCCCTAGTACGAGAGGACCGGGGTGAACATACCTCTGGTGTACCGGTTGTTGCGCCAGCAGCACCGCCGGGTAGCTAAGTATGGAAAGGATAACCGCTGAAAGCATCTAAGCGGGAAACCCCCCTCAAAACCAGGTCTCATTACGGGCCGTGATAGACCATCACGTTAATAGGTCAGGTGTGAAAGCATGGAAACATGTGCAGCTAACTGATACTAATCGCCCTTGCACTTACTCTACTAAACACACATACACTCATATCAGTCACTCTTATAAAACTATCCAATCAAATTAACCAACCATAAACTCACAATACCAATAAACAAAAGGGTATATTAGATGACCTGGTGGCAATGGCGGGGAGTGAACCACCCGATCCCATCCCGAACTCGGCCGTGAAAACCCCCAGCGCCCATGATACTATGTCTTAAGGCATGGGAAAGTAGGTCGCCGCCAGGTCTTCTAATATACCCATTTAAAAATTACACTATAATCCAACACGTTAATCACCATCAATTAACCAGCATCCACTCACGGATTATAAATATCAATCTTCATTAATAATTATTCCATTAATGATTAAAAAAATTAACCATCTGAATAAGCCTTCATTAACAATTTAGCGCAATTCAGATCTATAATATAACTGAGCTCACCATCTAAAAAATAACTCAGTTACCTATATGCCATTGGGAAAACTTATGAACCCAAATCACTCAGGCATATACACCCAATGCGGGGTGGAGCAGCCCGGTAGCTCGTCAGGCTCATAACCTGAAGGTCAGAGGTTCAAATCCTCTCCCCGCTCCCATTATAAAAATAGGGCGGAAGAGAGATAGTTAAGTTAAATTAACTCTGTAGTGAAATACCTTCAACAGGCCAGTTACCGATAATACCTGTCACACCACTATAAATCTGTTTTGCAGCATTAAATAACGATATTACATCAAGCGGTGTAAAGCTTTCAATAGCTAGACCAATGCCTTGTCCAAGAGTGGAAAGTGCACTTGTCAAGCTAGTGCTACTTTTAATAAAATATTCAAGGGCTTTTCCAGCAATATACCCCACTCCAGAGCCTATACTTGCGTATATGCCGCTTCCTGAAACGTTTTTGATTTCGTGTGTAGATAATTCACGCATTGTTGCATTCCTAAAAAATTAATCTAAAAAAGCAACTAGCAAAATAATTTTATAAAATCAATATGGTATCGTTACTAAATTTGTAATGATATTTTGTTGTCATTATGGCACGAGTAAATTGTATATTTTTCATCATAAAAAACATAATATGATGTTATTAAAGTTTCATAACAGCTATAATTCTTTTATAATATTACAATCGTTATGATTTAAGAGTGCATATCTTAAAGAAGATTAAAAATTAAGGTATATTGAGTTAATCATGATAATATTGTTTTGACACGCTAAGCATCTTATATTTGGATTATTAAAGAGAGTATATCGATAGGTGTTTTATAAATTAATATTTGTAGGGATTGCCATTTTAATGTTAGGTGGATGTAATCCCGAGATGGGGCGATTGCCATTTGAAAGTGATGTTGGATGTTTGCGCAAAGAACTTTCATCACCTGATCAACCTTCTTTTCAAATGGCTGCGAATTTTTGTCAGAAAACAGATCATGGCGTGCCTTTACCTTTGAATCTTAAAAATGCAATTGATTTACAAATGCGAGCTGAGCAAGCAAATATTGCATATACTCAGTGAGAGTGATCGAAATTGTACGCTTTGCTAGGACGGTGACTATTGTATTTTATTAATATGTTTTAATATTTTTAGTAGCTATATTTTTTAGTTTGCGGGCTATTTTGAATGATAAATAAGGCAAATTGGCAAAGAGCAAATATCATTTATTTTTATATATTTATATTAACTATTTGAAACATTTATATGTTTTAAATATGTTGATTTTGGCAATTAAATTACAAAAGGATCTTGTAAGGATCGAATTTTAAATATAAAGTTCGTTAATATTTAATACGTTTTGTTAACGTAATTTGTGTATATCTTGAATAATGATGAGGCAGCAAATTATTGATGAATCAATATCCCTCAATCTTAAGTTATTGTGTAAGACGAGATAGAAAAATTACTTTAGAAATCAAATATATGGTGCCGACACTCGGAATTGAACCGAGGACCTACTGATTACGAATCAGTTGCTCTTCCATCTGAGCTATGTCGGCATAACCTTGCTGTTTATATAGGAGCTAAGCATATACTTCAAGAGTTAAAGTATTTTTTATGTGTTTTATAATGGAAGAATAAGATACTATTACTATAACTTTGAACCTATCAAATTTTAAAATACTAATTTAATTCAGTATGGCTTAGATTAATATATTTCGTAATTTGCAGAGGAACCCTGGTGTCTGAGAGCAACAAGACAAATAATACAATATGGTTAGTTCATGATGTTATTGAATGTCCTTCTTGTGGACTTGTTCAACAATATCCAGAAATACGGCATGGCGAGTTAACAGCTTGTCATCGATGTGGACGGGAATTGTTTCGTCACCCTGTTACAAAGGAATGGTCTGTTTCATTTGCTTTTGCAATATCATCGTTAATTTTATATTTAATGATGATTTCCTTTCCTTTGCTGTCTATTAATATTTATGGACGAACCAATACATTGGGGGTCTTTAACGGAACAATAGAATTTATTCACCAGGGATGGGGTTCAGTTGGGTTATTGGTAGGGGCTGCGATTGTAGTGTTTCCTATCATTACAATCTCATTGATGATAGCAATTTTGTCATATGCATTAAGAAAAGAATTGCCCAATTTTTTCCCTAAATTGTTGCATATTTATAAGGTAATCAGACCATGGTCGATGGTAGAAGTTTATATTTTAGGGATTTTTGTTGCTTATACTAAATTGATTAGCATGGCACACGTAGAATTAGATTATTCACTGTACGCGGTCATTTTACTTATGATAAGTATGAGTGTTACTGATGCATGCGTTGATTTTGCTGCTTTATGGGCACGTTGCCCTATAAAATCTGTAACTATGACAGATCAAGAAAGGGAATTGCAGATCAAGAAATATCAATCCGCGCAATTTCCTGATAATGATCATGTTATTTCGTGTGAGTGTTGCCAACTGGTATTTGTGACTGAACAACCAGTTGGATACGAAGATTCTGTTGCAACATGTCCAAGATGCGGGACGATGCTTCATAAACGTAAAGTAAATAGTATTAATCGCTCACTGGCATTGTTGGTTGCGGCCTTTATTTTCTATATTCCTGCTAATTTATATCCGATCATGAGTATGACAATGATGGGTAAAGAAAGCAGTCATCGTATTTTTGGGGGTGTTGTAGAGCTGTGGCAAAGTCACATGGTGCCTTTGGCATTATTGGTATTCGTTGCAAGTATTGCCGTACCAGTTTTAAAAATATCAGGGATTGCTATGATGATTGGTGCCAGCTTAATGCGATCAAAACGATGGTTAATCGCGCGCTCTAAGGCTTTTCAAGTTATAAGCTTTATTGGGCGATGGTCTATGATTGATGTATTTATGATCTCAATTCTCATTGCTCTGATTAAGTTTGAAGCACTTGCAAATGTGCAGGCTAATGCGGGGATTGTCATGTTTGCTGCGGTTGTTGTTTTGACAATTTTTGCTGCGGATGTATTTGATCCACGGTTAATGTGGGATCATGCAGGGATGAATGAAGGTGTAAAACCGCAATCGAATCAAGAGTTAAAATAGATAGTGATCATTATCGAATATGTTGTAAAAAATAAGTAAATAAATATGTCTGAAAAAAATACGTATCAAGCGCCACTGGCCACATCTCGTAAAGTAAGATTTTCCCTAGTATGGGTGATTCCGATTTTAGTGGCAATTTTGGCGGTATATCTAGGATGGAAAGCTATTTATAATGCTGGGCCCACCATTACTGTAACCTTTGAAACAGCCGATGGAATAGTTAGTGAACAAACACAAGTAAAAAATAAATCTGTTGTGTTGGGTACTGTCAAAAGCGTTTCATTAAGCAAAGATATGCGTCACGTTGATGTACAAATTGCGATGACCCGAAGGGCTGCACCATTTATTACCAGTAATGCCAAATTTTGGGTTGTGCGTCCTCGCTTTAATGGTGCAAATATCTCAGGTTTGGAAACATTGATTAGTGGGGCTTATATTGCGTTTGATCCCGGTCACTATCAAACGGGTAAACGACAACGTCAATTCAAAGGCTTAGAATCTCCTCCGGGAATTCGATCCGATCAGCCAGGGACAACCTATACTTTGGCAACAGAGAGCCTAGGATCTTTGGGAGAAGGGGCTCCTATTTTTTACCGTGATACCATAGCAGGGGAAGTATTAGATTATCAGATGCCTCCTGGTGGTGTTGGACCCATTCTTTTACATATTTTTCTAAAGAAGCCTTATGATACTTATTTACGTTCTAATAGTTCTTTTTGGAATGTCTCTGGGGTGAAAATTGGTTTTGGACCTTCTGGTGTGAATGTCGAATTGCAATCTATTCAGGCGTTAATGTCTGGTGGGGTTACTTTTGATGTTTTGGATCGTTCGACGATGCACAAACAAGAAGATCCTAATAAAGTCTCTGTGCCTGCTAATACGCAGTTTAAGTTATATAGTGACAAAGATGCTGCAGAAAATGCTCGTTACCAAGATAATGTTCACTTGGTGACGTATGTGACATCTTCGGTGAAGGGACTTGCAAAAGGCAGTCGTGTAACATTGTTTGGCTTACAAATTGGGACAGTACAAGATGTATCATTACAAATTGATCCCAAGGCAAATAAAACACGGGCAAAAATTACAATGGATATCCAGCCCGAACGTGTATTTTCTTTTCGCAGGAAATATAATGCGGAAAGTCTAGCACTCATTACCAAATCCTTAATTGCTAATGGATTACGTGCATCAGTAAGTAGTGATAATTTCTTGTTGGGTAATTCATTAATTGCTTTAAATTTCGTAAAAGTTGATAAATCTGTAATGCCCGCTATGGAAGATAATATGTTGGTTATCCCCAGCCAGGCTGGTGGTATGGATGGTATTATGGCTTCAATGTCAACGGTTGCATCAAAGATTGCGGCGATGCCTTTAGATCAAATGGGCGAAAATCTTAATAATTTGTTGGCACATACTGATAAGCAACTTAATGGTCCTGATGTTACAAAGACATTACATGCAATGCGCGCATCTATGCAAAATTTAAGTGACTTAAGCAATAAGTTAAATAAAGGTACTACACCACTGTTAAAACAATTGCCCGAGATGAGTCGACAACTTGACCAAACATTAAAAAATGCAAATGGATTGTTGGCAAGTTATGGCGGAGATACAGATTTCAACAGAAATCTACAAGGAATGATTGTACAGTTAAGTGATACAGCACGGTCCTTGCGCTTCTTAAGTGATTTTATTACGCAGCATCCTTCAGCTTTTATTACAGGACGTAAACGATAATGACCAAGTTATATTTGAGTAAACAGCCCTCTCGTCGTCAATTGTTACAACTGGCGATGGGTGTCGCAGGGATGGGGGTAATGGGAACAGTATTGACGGCATGCAGTAATGCTGGACCTACATATTATACGTTGACCTCAATACCGGGAAAAGTGTATTTGCAAAGTCCTACTGTTATTGAAGTGCGTAGCCCTTCACTAGCTGGTTTCTTAGATAAAGATCGTATTGTTTCTGAAATTAGTAATAATCAACTTACAATATCAGCAGCTGCTGCTTGGGGTGAAAATTTGGCCACGATGATGGGGCGAGTTATCATGCTTGATTTAGCTCAACGTTTGCCAAATTCTCGTGTGTTCCTACAAAACCAAGCAACTCAAACAACACCACAGGCTTATGTTGAAATAGATGTTTCCAGGTTTAATCAGGATGTGGCTGGTAAAGCAGTCGTCACTGCAGATTTAGTGATCCGTGCGCGCGAGGACAGATCTGCTAGATTCAGTCGTTTGTTAACGCTTGAAAAAGAACCTGCTAATAGTAGTATACAGGCACTTGTTGTTGCCTTGAGTCAAATTTTGGGGGAAATTGCCGATATAGCTGCGGCTAATTTGACAAATCTACCAATACTCTCTTCTGCATTAAGTAAATAGTCATTTTATTAAGGAGGTCTTAGGCTTCCTTTTTTTTGGATATTTAAAAGGAAAGTAGAATTTCTGTAGATAAATATCTTAAACCGTTGGAAGATCTCGTTGTTTTATATGTTAAAAGGTACAGCGACTAAAAGTTATACGAGATCTAATCCTATTTATAATATGAGACATATTATTCATATGGCTAAAGAAGGATGTTTTTGATTACAGATGGGCCATTGAAAAAGATTTTATTTATAAATTATAACTTATAACTTATTACAAATAACAATTTCTTGTTTTATGTAACAAGCCATATTTATAAGCGAAGTTAAGCAATTCTGATCAAAAGTTATTTTAAAATCTATTTAACAAGCGTTCATTATTCATGAGGTCTATAATTTGGGTCAAATACTAAAACAGATTTAATTACTTTTCCTGTTTTAGAATCTTCGAAAGCTTGCTCGATATTTTTGGGATCGTAAAATTGAATCAGCTGACCGAATGGGAATTTGTTTTGTTGCCATAGCTGTATAATTTTAAGAATGAAAAGTTGAGGGACAGCATCACCTTCCACAACCACAACCCCTCTGATGGTCAAACTACGAAGGACAACATCTTTTGTTAAGCTGATTCGGATATCCTTTGTTCCTAACGCGACTGTTATCATTTTTCTATAGTTTTTTAAGCATCTGATTGCATTTAATTCAACTGAATCAATACCCGTTGTTTCAAAACTGTAATCAGCCCCACCATTGGTAGTCTCTTTTATGGCTTCGATTGGATTTTCTTTAGTGCTATTTACAATATGTGTTGCACCTAGTTGTTTCGCCAAATCCAAGCGTGTATCATGAATATCTACTGCAATAATTTGACGATATCCTTGTAGGTTAGCAGCCATTAACGCATTTAGACCAACAGCATCGGTGCCGAAAACAACTAAGCTGGTTCCGAATTCTGGTTTCATAACGTCAAAGATAGAACCAGCACCTATCATAAATCCGCAGCCTAATGGACCAGCATAGCGTAAATCAATATCTGATGGTATTTTTACCAAGCTGCTTTCGTGGGCAACGCTATAATATGCAAATAACAATTATCTGAAAAATTGAGCAATATTTTCATTTTTTTCAGATTGTAAATATTTACCATAATGATTAGTACCCGCGTTATTTGGTTCTGGAAAATGATTACAAGCACCATTTTTAGAAGAAAGGCAGGGATTACAATAACCTCATGATGCAAATCCCATAACCAGTTGGTCGTCAACTTTAAAGTTTGTGACCGCAGAACCACTTTTTCTACAATCCTAGCACCTTCATGTCCTAAAACGATAAGCTTGGGTGGTACTGGTTCGCTTAAAGCGACAAAGTCGGTATGACATATTCCAGAAGCGATCAAAATAGAACTTCGTCTGCTGTTGGGTCACTTCAATTCACCTGTTCAAAGCTAAAACCATTTTCGTCTTGACTTACAATAGCCTCTATTTTTATAAGGAGTTGCCTTTAATAATGGCATAAAATACTGTTTAATTTAATAAAAATAATTTTACAATTGAGGATTATCTGCAAAAGGTAGAGATAATTCTTTTAGTCTTACGAGGTAAAAGAAATAATAGTGTCCATTTGGAATAATACTTGAAATTTCTTTAGTCACATCTTTTCCATTCATAATCCCAAATAATATACTATCGTCAACCTTTCTGAAGTGATCAAAAACAGGGCCGCAGTCATAAAATATTGTTGCTGAAACTTTTCTTCTAAATTTCACTTTCCATAAAGTGGCTTCACTATTCATCGATTTTTTATCAGAATATAAATGGCCATTTTTATCTTTACACAACAGGAAAATAACATCCATTTTATTTTTGTACCATTTCCCAAACCAATTCGTATCAATCAATTTTTGGGATGACCAATGTCCGATATTAAAATCATCCCCTTCTAAGAAGACAGAATTTCATCGACATGTACTACTGGCAACTTATCGTAAAAATCTAATAAAATTTTGTCGTCACTAAAATTCTTTTGTTGCTAGAATTTTTTAAATTGTTCTTTGAAGTTCATTATTATTTTCTATGGTAATATTGCATTATACGGGCTTTATTTCTGAAGCCCTATAATAAGATGATATCTTGGAGTGAGAGTAACGAATCTTTTAAATAAATCACTTATAAGTGCAATAATATTGCTGAAATAATAATAGTGTTTTGCTTATTAGAATAAATTTGTCACTAAACATAGCAGATCATGCTCAATGTGTATATTTTCAATTTATTCGTCAAATGAAAGGGGTGAATTTTGCTTACAGTAATCCAATCTTTAGATTCTTACATGACTTAACACATTGCTATTTAAGAGCAAAAAGGATTGCAACTTTTTCAAGTCACAAGCTGGATCTTTTCATTGCATTTTCAGTTAACATGGATGCTAAAGGATTAATTTAAAAAAAGCGTAATATTTAAATAATTCGATTATTTTAGTTTTGGCTATGTTTCCTACTCACGATAAGTTTTAATATTTTTGGGTTAATATAAAAAATATGTTACTAGGTAAAGATAAAAAAAGCGCTTAAGGTTTATCCTTTAAGCACTTTTAATAAATATAAAGTTTATAAACGTTATGTAATTATAATTTTTCGACTTGACTATACTCTAAATCAACAGGTGTTGAACGTCCAAAAATAGAAACACTGACCTTTAATCGACCTTTTTCTGTATCAACTTCTTCAATAACGCCGTTAAAAGATGTAAATGGTCCGTCAGCCACCTTAATTTGTTCACCAACTTCAAAATTAACAGAAGGACGTGGACTTTCCATACCCTCTTGGGCTTGCTTCATAATTTGCTCGGCCTCTGCATTTGAAATTGGAGAGGGGCGCATTCTGTTGCCTAAAAATCCTGTGACTTTCGGTGTATCTTTGATCAAATGCCAAGCATCATCGGTCATTTCCATTTTGACAAGGACATAACCTGGAAAGAATTTACGTTCTGTATGGATTTTTTGACCACGCTTAACTTCAACAACTTCCTCAGAAGGGACCAAGATCTCTTCGATTTGATCGCTTAGCCCTTTTTGTTCTGCCTGTTCTTTGATTTGTTGAACGATTTTTTTTTCAAATCCAGAATAGACGTGAATGACATACCATCTTTTTGCCATGACTGGCTTAACCTCCTAAGCCAAACAGAATTTGAATACCATAGCCAATGGCTTGGTCAACAATGAAGAAAAATGCAGACGCACCAGCAGCCATTGCAAGTACTGCGGCGGTTGTCATTAATGTGGTGCGACGTGTTGGCCAAGTAACTTTCTTGGCTTCATTGCGAACATCGCGCAGAAATTTCGTGGGATTGACCGGCACGAAACACCTTTCCTATTCAAAAAAGCCAGATATATTATAACATAATATAAAAGGACGGTTAAAAGGATATATGCAATGTTATTGCATTCAATAATCTATGTACAATTAATTGGCAGGGGTGGAGGGTCTCGAACCCGCAACCTCCGGTTTTGGAGACCGGCACTCTAGCCAATTGAGCTACACCCCTGCATTTTTATTTATTTTAAACAATAATGAAACCATTTGCAAGTTTCAGTGTTTAAAATCTTGATAGAGAGAAAAAGCAACGGATTGAGTAGAAAGTCAAGAAAAAAAAATATAAAAAGCTTTTTTTATAGAAAAAATTAGAAAAGTAAAAAAAAGACTTGATCTGAAAATTAAATTTGCTAAAAGAGTGTTACAAATTAGATAACTCTTAACTTTACAGAGTGTCCTTAGATATAAGCGGGCGTAGCATAGTGGTAATGCAGTAGCCTTCCAAGCTTCTGAGGAGGGTTCGATTCCCTTCGCCCGCTCCAAAAATCCCCTTACAATTAAAACTATAAAATATGTATTAATCAATCTTTGCATTTTTATATTGATTCTGACATTATTTTTAATGTCTAGGTAATATATTAGCACTTAGTATAATGGCATATGATAAAGCCAAATATCATTTTGGTGCAGACTTGTTGTCCAAGGTAGAACAACAGTCAGAAGATTATTCTGTATTAGATCTGTTGTTTGATCTAAATGATAGCGTTCTAATGGACGAGGATTTTAATCAAGATGGTGTCGAATTCGCTGATGCTTATTATAACGACACCTCATTATTTTTCAAAAAATATGAACGTTATCTGCAAGATTATAATGGGTTAGATCTAGATTTTCTGGAAGGTGCTAAAGAGCATAGTTATTATTATGTGCAGTTTTCAGATCAAAATTATGAAAAAGTAAAAAAGTTGCTAGATCAACGTTATCAACATTTTTTAGAACTGGAAGCTAAAAATTGATGGGTCATATTTCAATGTCAGTATGGAATATACTTTAGCTTTTGTTTATATCTTGACATTTAAATGATACTTTCGCTTAGACAATTAAATCCACTTTATTGCTCTACTATAATTTAATAGAGAATTAGTCTCTAATCTTTTAACTATGTTTAAAAAGAGAAATGTTTAAATATCCTTCTCTCAAAGATGTTTTTAAAAATACAATCTTTTATGCTTTCTTATCCCTAATGATTTGGTCTGTCATTCAACAGAATCGTTTAGAGAGAACGAATGTTGATTTAAATATTTTACTAAGTGTAGAAAAATTTGGCATTTTAAATGAGATATCCATAAAGGTCTCGTTTAATACAGCAACCGCATATCAATTTATCTAATAGTCACATAATATTCTATGTTACTATACTGTTTGCATAAGGCAGGCGTGTACGAAGCGTTTCGTTCTGTTACTTAAAAATCAAGTTATAAAATAATTTATTATTTATTAAGAATCTATCATATTTTGGGCATCCTAGGGCTTTTCTTTTTGTCAAAAATCTTTTATTTAACACTCAAGTTAAAGTTACGGGTTTTATGGTTTTGTGATGGGATGTGTTTATTGGGTCGTACAGACTTGCAACAGTTCGGCATTAAACGATGAGCAAAGTGCTTTTTGATTTTTGTTTTTTATATGATTTGGTATAGAGTACATTCTTTACAAATATCTATAACCATAATTGTTGGTAAGGTAAAGAAAGCTATATAGCTTTGTTACACTATTCTAGAAGAGAAATGAAAGAATAAACGAAGTGAGTACCGATGCAACAATGGCTGCTGGCGCGGCATCGACTTTTACGGAAAATGACCTCAAAGGTCGCTATGCTACAGCTCTTTATGAATTGGCTGAAGAAGGGCGCGTTTTGAATGAAATCGTTAACGAAGTTGGCAGTCTGTTAAAAATCATCAATGAAAGCGAACTGTTAAGAGCGGTCTTAAAGAACCCTTCTTACGATACAGCACAAAGCCGTGAAATCATTGTTGGCACATTAAAGCAAGCTGGCTTTGGTCAGTTATTGCAAAATTTTGTTGGTGTAATTGCGAATAATCGCAGACTGGCCAACTTACAAGCCATTTTAATGGCCTTTTTTGCTTTGGTTAATCTTCGTCGTGGGTTGGCAGTGGCAGAAGTGATTACTGCCCATCCTTTGACAGACATTCAGCGTGCTCAGTTAAAAGATCGTTTAGCTCAAGCAGGTTATGAAAAAGTTAATCTTCAAGAACGTATTGATACAAAGTTACTAGGCGGCTTTGTCATACGTATTGGGGCTCAGCTCTATGATGCTAGCCTTAAATCTCGTCTTAATCGTCTACATAATGTTATGAAGGGAGCCGCGTGATGGAAATCCGTCCCGCAGAGATTTCGGACATCCTTAAAAAACAAATTGCGTCCTTTGATAAAGAGTCTAACGTTGAGGAAACAGGAATTGTTTTGTCTGTTGGTGACGGTATTGCATTGGTCTACGGCCTGCAAAATGTCATGGCAGGGGAACTTGTTTCTTTTTCAAATGGTAATTTAACTGGGATGGCCTTAAACTTGTCCAGTGACCATGTTGGTGTTGTTATTTTTGGTAGTGATACATTGGTTCGTGAAGGGGATACCGTTACTCGTACAAATCGAGTGGTGGATGTGCCTGTTGGTAAAGGGTTATTGGGGCGTGTTGTTGATGGTCTTGGTAATCCAATCGATGGTAAAGGGCCATTAAAGGACGTTGAACGTCGTTTGGCTGATGTCAAAGCACCAGGTATTATGCCACGACAATCCGTATGTGAATCCATGTTAACAGGGATTAAAGCCATTGATGCCTTGGTGCCTATTGGGCGTGGTCAGCGTGAATTAATTATTGGGGATCGTCAAACGGGTAAGTCAACTGTATTGATTGATACCATGATTGCGCAAAAGAAAATGAATGCGCAAAATGATCCAAAGAAAAGCCTTTATTGTATTTATGTAGCGATTGGTCAAAAACGCTCAACCGTTGCACAAGTTGTTCGCACCCTTGAAGAGCAAGGGGTGATGGATTATTGTATTGTTGTTGCTGCAACAGCATCTGATGCTGCGCCAATGCAATATATTGCACCTTATGCGGCAACTGCGATGGGTGAATATTTCCGTGATAATGGAATGCACGCGTTGATCAGCTATGATGATTTATCGAAACAAGCTGTCGCTTATCGTCAAATGTCTTTGTTGTTGCGTCGTCCACCTGGACGTGAAGCGTATCCTGGGGATGTGTTCTATTTGCATTCTCGTTTGTTGGAACGTTCTGCAAAAATGTCGGACGAACATGGTGGTGGCTCTTTGACCGCATTGCCTGTTATTGAAACGCAGGCTGGTGACGTATCTGCATATATTCCGACCAACGTGATTTCAATTACCGATGGTCAGGTTTTCTTGGAAACAGAATTATTCTATCGTGGTATTCGTCCAGCGGTTAACGTAGGGACATCAGTATCTCGTGTTGGTTCAGCTGCTCAAAGTAAAGCCATGAAACAAGTTGCGGGCAGTATTAAATTGGAATTGGCACAATATCGTGAAATGGAAGCGTTCTCTCAGTTTGCTTCTGATCTTGATGCTTCTACCCGTAAATTGTTGGAACGTGGTGCACGCTTGACAGAATTGTTAAAACAACCTCAGAATTCTCCATACACAATGGAAGAAGAAGTTGTTGTTTTATATGCTGGAACACGTGGATACACGGATGAAATCCCTGTAGATAAAATTGGTCATTTTGAACGTCAGTATATTGAAGTTATGCGTACTTCTGGTGCTGAGATTCTGAATGGAATCCGCGATGCAGCTCAGATAACGAAAGAGCTTGAAGAGAAATTAGCGGCATTCTTGAAAGATTTTGTTCTTAAGTTCAAAAAAGCTTAAGGGGCGTTATAATGGCTTCTTTAAAGGAATTGCGCGCTCGAATTAATAGCGTTAAATCGACTAAAAAGATTACCAGTGCGATGAAAATGGTCGCAGCTGCAAAAATGCATCGCGCTGAAAAACGCTCACGTCAAGCTCAACCTTTTGCGACAGCGATGCAACGTATCTTGGTTAATTTAAAAGAATCTCTTGGTGATCGCCCTGGTTTGCCACCTTTGATGGCAGGAACAGGAAAACAAGATGTTCATTTAATTATTCCTATGAGCAGTGATCGTGGTTTGGCAGGTGGTTTTAACGGAAACATTAATCGTACGACACGTAGTTTGATTGAACGTCTTCTTAAAGAAGGTAAAAAAGTCAAAGTTTGTCCAATTGGATTTAAAGCATATGTGTATTTTCGTGGGGAATATCCTGATTTGGTCGTTGGGCCAGAGGGGGGAACCCATCGTTTAGGAAATGTATCCTTTGAAACTGCTGAACAAATGGCAAGTTATATTGAAACCTTGTTAGAAGATCAGCAATTCGATGTTTGCACTGTTGTTTATAACCAGTTTAAAAATGTGATGTTGCAAGTTCCAACAGAGTTACAGTTGGTTCCTTTGAATATTGCGGTTAGCAGCAAAAAGACCGAAACATTGGATGATAAGTTGGCCGTTCAGAAAGAAGAGGTAAAGGCGGATTACATATTCGAACCTGAGGGTGAAGAGTTACTTCGTCGTTTATTACCTCAAAATTTACGTGTGCAGTTATTTGCAGCAATGTTGGAAACCAATGCTGGTGAACAAGGTGCGCGTATGACTGCGATGGACAGCGCGACACGCAATGCTGGTAAAGCAATTGATAAGTTAAGCCTGCACTACAACCGTACGCGTCAAGCAAACATTACGAATGAACTGTCTGAGGTTATATCAGGTGCAAATGCTGCCTGATTGTTATAATTATTCTGCTAGGAGCTGACCCTATTATGTCGGAAACCGCAATTGAAGAAAAAAACGCAGCACACACTGATTCATCAGCGGGGAATCAGGCTGCATCTAAAAGTAATTCTGTAGGTCGTGTCACCGAAATCAAAGGTGCTGTCGTCGATGTGCAATTCACAGGTGATCTGCCTTATATTCTAAACGCATTAACCTGTAAAATTGGTGATCGTACTTTGGTAATGGAAGTCGCCCAAGAAGTGGGTGACAATCAAGTTCGTTGTATTGCAATGGATTCCACAGACGGAATGGTTCGTGGAATGGAGGTTGTTGACACAGGCAACCAGATTCGTATGCCTGTTGGCAACGAAACATTGGGCCGTATCTTGAACGTTATTGGTGAACCTATTGATGAATTAGGTCCCGTTAACGCAAAACATTATTCATCCATTCATCGCGAAGCCCCTTCTTTTGAAGAACAAGGAGATGCAACAGAAATTCTGGAAACAGGAATTAAGGTTGTTGACTTGCTTTGCCCTTATTTGCGTGGGGGTAAGATTGGTTTGTTTGGTGGTGCTGGTGTTGGTAAAACCGTTTTGATTCAAGAGTTAATTAACAATATTGCAATGGGACACGGTGGTGTGTCAGTATTTGCGGGTGTTGGTGAAAGAACTCGTGAAGGTAACGACCTTTATCACGAAATGAAAGATGCCGGCGTTATTAAGGTTGACGGTAACAGCACTGAAGGCTCAAAAGTGGCCTTGGTTTATGGTCAAATGAATGAACCCCCTGGGGCACGTGCACGTGTTGCGTTATCTGGATTAACTGTTGCTGAACATTTCCGTGACGAAGCAGGACAAGATGTTTTGTTCTTTGTGGACAATATCTTCCGTTTTACCCAGGCTGGTTCTGAAGTTTCTGCATTGTTAGGTCGTATTCCATCAGCCGTGGGGTATCAACCTACCTTGGCAACCGAAATGGGAAATTTGCAAGAGCGTATTACTTCAACGAAAAAAGGATCTATTACGTCTGTGCAAGCAATTTATGTGCCTGCTGATGACTTGACCGATCCTGCACCTGCAACAACGTTTGCGCATTTGGACGCGACAACAGTGTTGAATCGTTCTATCGCTGAGCTTGGAATTTATCCCGCTGTGGATCCATTGGATTCTACCTCTCGTTCTTTGGACCCACGCATCGTTGGTGAAGAACATTACGAAGTGGCTCGTAAAGTGCAACAGATTTTACAAAACTATAAATCATTGCAAGATATCATTGCCATTTTGGGTATGGATGAATTATCTGAGGAAGATAAAAAAGTCGTTTCTCGTGCACGTCGTATTCAACGTTTCTTGTCGCAACCTTTCCACGTCGCTGAAGTCTTCACAGGGATGTCTGGTAAATTGGTTCCTGTTAAGGATACCGTACGTTCCTTTAAAGAAATTGTTGACGGTAAGCATGATGATCTGCCAGAAGCAGCATTTTATATGGTTGGCACCATAGATGAAGCTGTTGCAAAAGCAGAGAAAATGAAACAAGAAGGCAAATAAGCGTCTATATGGCTGTAAAGGAAGGCAGTAATGTCGATACAACTTGAAATTATCAGTCCAGAGGAAGTTGTCCTTTCTCAGAACGTCGATATGGCTGTTTTACCCGGTTTAGAAGGTGATATTGCTGCAATGGAAGGTCATGCACCGATGATCTTCCTACTTCGTGGGGGTGTGATTAACCTCTATGAAGGCGATAAAATTACGCAAAGTTTCTTTGTTGAAGGTGGTTTTGCCGAAATGAAGGAAACACAATGCACAGTACTTGCCAAGGAAGTAACAAAGCTTGATGCGCTTTCTGAAGAAAAAGTACGCCAGCGTTTGGCTACTTTAGAGGAAAGCTATAAAGAGGCTGCTAAGGGTAAAGATGCTGATAAACAGCGCGAGCTTATTGAAGATATACAAGGAGCTCGGGTAATGTTAGAATTGGCTACTTCTGAAAAGAAATAGCCAAGATATTATGGAGGGGGATAGGAACTATCTTCCTCTATAGGATGGGACTTCCTGTTTGGGGATCCAAACATGCTTGGGTGGGTTATCTGTTTGCCAAAAGACATCGATTGGCATTCCCCCCCTGGGATACCAATATCCCCCAATTCTTAACCATTTTGGTTTAAGCAATTTTACCAAGGTTGCACCAATTTCAACGGTACATGCTTCGTGAAATGCACCATGGTTTCGAAAACTGGATAGATAAAGTTTTAATGATTTGCTTTCTACAATCCATTTCCCTGGAATATAATCAATTACAAGATGTGCAAAATCAGGTTGTCCAGTAATCGGACACAAGGACGTAAATTCGGGCGCAGTAAAGCGCACAGTATAGTCATATTCTTGATAAGGGGCAGGAACACGTTCCAACTTGGCGTCCTGTGGGGATTGAGGCAGAGGGGTGTTTTGCCCTAATTGTGTTAGATGTTCTTTTAAATCAGATTTATTAGACATTTTTTTTCAATATAATAATGGAAAGACTGTAGTATTTTGCTGAAGACGTAATATATTATTATCAATAGGTGTATCCTTGCTTTGATATTATTGAATTATGCTTGCTTGTGCAAGAAAAGGCTCGGTTGATGTTTACCCAAGAGGAAAAAGAAAAAGCAAAATATTTTAAATATGCTCTTCATCCCTTAAACGAAGTCGAACATTATTTAAATCCACGATATTTTTCAATGGTGGATACAGCAAGTCAATCAAACCAAAATTATCACGCTTTGGACAATATTCCTAAACATATCTGTCTTTTTTGGCACCAACGAAAATTACCCCAAGACGTAAAAGAATCAATTGATAAGATCAAACGATATAATTCTGCATATCACGTGACGCTGTTCAATTATGACAGTGCACATGCTTTTATTTACGAACATTATGGGGCTGAGTTAAGCGCTTTATTTGAACGGCGTTGTGTTCATCCCTCAATGCAGTCAGATTTATTTAGGATTTGTTATCTGCTACAAAAAGGGGGAATTTATGTAGATGTTGACATTGAATGTTATGCTTCATTAGATCTTACCTTTCCTGTTGCTGAGTTTGGGTGTCTTTTGTTTTATAGTCGAGGCAAACCCTGTTGTATTGACAATGACTTTATTGTTTGCGCACCACAAAACGAGATTATCGCTGCGATATTGCAAAAAATGCAATCACATTTGACTGCTGAACGCAGTTTTGCCAACGTTTGGGAATGCACAGGGCCAGGAGCGGTGAGTTTAGCAATTATGGAATTGTTGATGAACGCCATTATCAATGATTTGCCTAAAGGTTATGGATTGGGTCAGTTATTATTAGCGGATCATCAAGTTGCTATAAAAGCATATCGTCACGCAGAGTTAGGATATAAGCAAACACAAGAAGGAAATTGGCGGAGTTTTCAGTTCCCCAAACATTTATATCGATTATGAAACTATTTATTCTGTAGTAATTCCTAGCATATGATAAATTGCTGATGAAGTTTTTCTGAAATTCAATAATGTGAAGAATGAAAATTTCATATTTTAATATAGATATAATTTTGAAGGTTAAAGAGGGGACGGGCTGATGGGGCCAGCAAAAATTAATACTGGTGGAGGGCATTTAGTGTGGAAATTGACCCAATATCTCAAGGCAGGTCACTTTTCTTTAGTTAGCGATGAGACGCCTCCAACGATCACCAATAAAATCCCTCATAACATTCCAAAAAAGATTATTATGTTTTGGCATGATAAAAATCCACCCCATGATGTTCAAGTATCAATAGAGAAAATCAAACAAAATAATGTGGGATATCAAACCATTCTTTTTGACGCTGAAATGGCACGTGATTATATTTATGATCATTATGGTGCAACATTGTGTAATCTTTATGATAGACGTTGTATACATAAAGCGATGCAAGCGGATTTTTTTCGAATTTGCTATTTGTTAGGAGAAGGAGGGATATATACGGATATAGACATTGATTGTCATGCTAGTTTGGATAATATTTGTAATTTTCAGGATTTCGGTTGTTTTTTGCTTTACACTTTCGGCAGTCCCAGTTGCATTGATAATGATTTTATAGTTTGTGAGCCTAATAGTCCTATCATATTGTCTGTCCTTAACCAGATACAGGTACACTTAACAACACCACAGCGTTTTACAAACGTATGGGAATATACGGGACCTGCTGCCGTTACGATAGGTACTATGAGGTTGTTATTTGAACAAATTGCGTATCACGGGAATATAGAGTATTTTAAAAAGCACTTGAAAATAGGAGAGAGATTTTTAACTGCACGTGCATTTCATGGTGCTACATTTGAATATAAAAATACTTCTGAAGGTAATTGGAAAAAATATAGACTTCCAAGTAAACTATATGAACTATAATAAATATATATGAGTAATTTACAGAAATTTTCACAACCTGTGATGATAACAGATAATGCATCATTGCAGTCAATGGTGACTTCCTTATTAACAGAAAAGTTCGTTACAATAGATACTGAGTTTGTTAGGGAACGGACTTATTGGCCAGAGTTATGTTTGGTGCAAATTGCAGGTGCAGGATCTGTTTATATACTGGATGCATTGGCAGAAGATATCGATTTGTCGCTGTTGGTACCGTTATTATCAGCCCCAACCGTTGTTAAGGTGTTTCACGCAGCGCAACAGGATTTAGAAATTTTCTTGCACTTATTTAATATTTTACCAGCACCTATTTTTGATACGCAAATTGCTGCCATGGTGGCAGGGTTTGGTAATCAAATCGGATATGATAGTTTGGTCGAATCGTTGTTAGGGCATAATATCGATAAATCTCACCGTTTTAGTGATTGGTCAATGCGTCCATTGACCGAAGCTCAGCAGAGTTACGCGGCGGCTGATGTTACGTATTTGTGGGATGTTTATCTTGTTTTACAAAAACAATTACAGCAAACGAATCGCTTGGAATGGGTTGCAGCTGAAATGGAAACCTTGTCGGATCCCGTTTTCTTTTTGCCCCCTTTGGAAAAAATTTGGAAACGACTGCGTCCACGAACTCATAATCGGCGTTTATTAGGTTGCTTATATGCCGTTATTCAATGGAGAGAGCAAGAGGCCCAGCGATTGAATATTCCCAGACAGCATTTGGTGCGTGACGAAAGTATTTTGGCAATTTCCGCAGCTTTACCTGACAATATTAAGGCGTTAAGCCGTGTTCGTGGAATATCTCAGGGCTTTGCAGATAGTAAAGAAGGGTTATCTTTAATAGCTGTGATCAAACAGGTTAAAAATACCCCTGTGGAAGAACTTCCTTTACCAGTTACGATCAAAGTAGAAAAAGCAAAACCTTCGGAAGCACTAGTTATGTTGTTGAAAGTGTTATTGCAAGCCAAATGTGAGACCTATAAGGTTGCGCCAAAACTGGTTGCCAGTAGTAAAGATATCGAAAAACTAGCGATGGGAGAGCGGAAATTATCTGTACTGTCAGGATGGCGTAAGGAGGTATTTGGTCAGGATGCGGTCGATTTATGTGACGGGCATTTGACTTTAGGTATTCGTAATCAGAAAATAGAATTCATAAAGCATTAGTGTATTAAATACTTTATGATGATTGGATTCTAGGTGATAATTAATTAACTGCGTTTAAAAAGGAAATGAGGTAACAGAGTTTATGGAGTGGAATGAAGAAATTGTTGCTCGGTTGCGTGAGCTATGGGCACAAGGGCTATCAACTGCTGAAATTGGGCGGCAACTAAACGTTACAAAGAATGCAGTTGTTGGCAAAGCACATCGTTTAGGATTAGAGGGTAGACCATCACCGATTCGGAGATCTGCTGCTAAGAAAGAAAAAACACCTGCTAAAACCGAGGTAAAGCCTGAAAATACTGTAACGAAAGCCATCAAAGAGCCCAAAGCAAAAGTTGCAGAAAAGCCAAAAGATCAAATTGTACATGTTGAAACGCCATCGCCACAAAAGGAAACAGTTAAAGAAAACGATATCTTAGCTGGGATGCCAAAGGTTGAGATTAAGCCTAGAAAAACAAAGATAGAATTTATGACGCCAGCAGAGTTACCTAAAAGGCGTTCAAATTCAGAATGTTGTTGGCCAATTGGCGATCCTGGGACGAAAGATTTTCACTTTTGTGGGGCACAGGCGATCCCTGGTAAACCTTATTGTCTAGAACATGTACAAATTGCTTATGTAAAGTTGAGAGACCGCAAAAACAACGTGGCTTGAAATTTGATATTCGCTTTTAAAAGGTTCAAAGTATAGATCTCTTAATATAAAAATATTAAGAGATTTTTCTTTATAGTGTTTCCGATGTATCGCTGGTATTTAACAATGTATCTGCCAGAGAAGTATCGCTTTTCTCTGTTGTTGGTTGGGATGGTTCAGAAGGGGTGGTTGGTTGTTTAAGCTTATCAGCGGTAATCATTTCAATTTGCCCAGTGATTTGTCCACCATCTTCAACCTTTAAGCGTCTACATTTTGCCTTGCCTAGTAAACGTCCTGTCGCAGTAACAGTCAGGTTACCTTGGGCTACAATATTCCCTTCTAATATTCCTGTAATTTCAACATCTTGGGAATCTACTTCACCGCGAAATGTGCCATTTCTTTGTATAAGCAGTTTTTTAGTTTTGATCATGCTTGTTTCAACAACACCTTCAACAACCAAAGTTTCGATATCTTCAAGTGTTCCTTGTATTTTGATTCCTGAACTGACGACTAAGGTTCTGCGGTGGGCTGCGGTATCATGATGGGTTGAGTTGCTCATATTCAAAGATCGATCTGAATTTGTTAAAAGAGTATTACGATTAATAAGTTTTTTCTCCAAGACTGGGGGTAAATTATTTGACATAGAGGTAGAGCCTTCATCATGATTAAAGAAGAGAAAGAAGATGTGATTTAATTATAAAATCTTAACTTTTGTATAGTTTATTAAGGTTAAAATTGTAAATCACCATTAATAAATATATGAGATAATGTTACTAATTATGATTTATAAGAACTTATTAAGAAACTGCAAGCGAAAGATGAGATAAACAATTTTATAAGATTTTTTGCAGGAAAAAAGTATTTAAGTCGAAAAAACGTGTTTATTTTTATAAATATGAACGGAGTACAGGGATAGATGAGAAGTTTTAGAGAATTATTGGGACATAAAAAGGGGGACGATGCTGAATTTGATATTGTCGGCATTGGTAATGCCATTGTTGATATTTTGGTGCAGGTCGATTCGGATTTTTTGGAAAAGCAAGGTATGGTGCCTGGGACTATGGCATTAATTGATGCTAAACGCGCACAAGAATTAAAAGGATTAATTAAACCTGAAAAACAAATGAGCGGTGGATCTGTTGCTAATACTTGTTTTGTTGCTGCATTAATGGGTGCAAAAACTGCCTATTTGGGCAAGGTAGCTGATGATAGTTTGGGTAAACGTTTTGGCGAAGATATTCGTCAAGGGGGTGTTTATTTTCCTTCCAAGCCGTTAAAAACGCGCATTCATCCAGATCTATATACTGCTCGTTCAATTATATTTGTAACCTCTGATGGTCAACGTACAATGAACACGTATCTAGGGGCTTGCACTCAGTTTCAACCAGAAGATGTTATTGAAGATGTGATCAGTGCTGCTAAAGTAACATTTCTAGAGGGGTATCTGTTTGATGGGGAATTAGCACAGAAAGCTTTTTATTTAGCCGCAGATATCGCCCACAAAGCTGGGAAAAAGGTAGCGTTAAGTTTATCTGATCCCTTTTGTGTTAAAAGACATTTAGCACGATTTAAAGATTTTGTATCTTCTCGTGTTGATATGGTATTTGCTAATGAACTTGAAATTTGTGCATTATACGAAACGGAAGATTTCGAAAGTGCAGTTACACAAGCTGTCCAAGATGCTTCAATTGTTGTCGTGACACGGGGTGAAAAAGGCAGTGTTATTTTAGCCAATGGCGAGCGGATAGAAGTTGCTTGTGTCCCAACAGTTGTAGTAGATACAACAGGGGCAGGGGATGCTTATGTTGCAGGGTTTTTAGCTGGATGGACAACGGAACGATCTTTTGCTGAATGTGGACGCTTGGGCAGTGTCGTCGCCGCAGAGGTTATCTCTCATTTTGGTGCGCGACCTTTGCCAGAATTGAAAGAAGTTATGAACTTCTAAAATAAAGTTACCTTTTATGAAATATTAATGAGGTAATTTAAGAAAAGTAATCTATATCTTGGAAATGGGATATAAGAATTTAATATTGTTGGAGAAAATAGAGTATTATGGAAATCCGTAACATTGCCATTATTGCGCACGTTGACCATGGCAAGACAACCTTAGTGGACCAATTATTACAACAGTCAGGAACATTTCGTGAAAATCAACACGTTGTTGAACGCGCGATGGACAGTAATGATTTGGAACGTGAACGTGGTATTACAATTTTGGCAAAATGTACATCAGTTGTTTGGAATGATGTACGGATTAATATTATTGATACCCCAGGCCATGCTGATTTTGGTGGTGAAGTCGAACGTATTTTGTCGATGGTTGACGGTGCAGTTGTGCTTGTTGATGCTGCTGAAGGGGCTCTACCACAAACAAAATTCGTAGTTGCCAAAGCATTAAAGCGGGGTCTGCGTCCAATTGTTGTGGTAAATAAAGTTGATCGTTCCGATGCACGGGCTGATGAAGTGCATGACGAAGTTTTCGATCTATTTGCAGCACAAGGTGCCAGTGATGAGCAACTGGATTTTCCAATGTTGTATGCTTCTGGTCGTCAAGGATGGGCTGATTATGTTGTTGAGGGGCATAAAGAAGATTTGAGCGCGTTATTTGATTTAATTGTCAAGCACGTGCCTGCACCAAATGTGAATAAAGATGCACCTTTTGCAATGGTCGCTAGTATATTAGAATCTGATAATTTTTTGGGTCGTATTCTAACAGGACGTGTTGAACAAGGAACTGCCAAAGTCAATATGCCAGTACGTGCATTACGGATGGATGGTACTGTTGTGGAAACAGCGCGTGTTAGTAAATTATTGGCTTTTCGTGGTTTGGAACGTGTTCCCGTTGATGAAGTTCAAGCAGGCGATATTGTTGCGATTGCTGGTCTTTCTGAGGCAACAGTCTCTGAAACCATTGCTGCCCCTGAAGTTACCGAAGCCCTTCATGCTGAACCAATTGATCCTCCAACTTTGTCGATGACCTTTCGTATTAACGACGGTCCTTTAGGGGGACGTGAAGGGAAAAAAGTAACATCTCGTCAGATTCGTGAACGGTTGTTCCGTGAGGTGGAAAGCAACGTTGCAATTAAAGTAACAGATAGTAATGAAACCGATGCATTCGAAGTTGCTGGACGTGGAGAGTTACAATTAGGCGTGTTGATTGAAACCATGCGCCGTGAAGGATTCGAATTAACCATTGGTCGCCCCAAGGTACTGACACGCATTAATGAAGAAACAGGCGAAAAAGAAGAACCATACGAAGAAGTGTTGGTTGACGTAGATGAACCTTATTCTGGGGTTGTTGTTGAAAAATTGTCTTTGCGTAAAGGGGTAATGCAAGACATGAATCCATCTGGTGGTGGCAAGGTACGTTTGACCTTTGCGATTCCATCACGGGGATTAATTGGATATCATAGCGAATTTTTAACGGATACGCGCGGCACGGGAATCATGAACCGCTTATTCTCTGGTTATGGTCCGTGGGCTGGTGCGATTGCTGGTCGTCGTAATGGTTCTTTGATTTCTGCCGAAGATGGGGTTGCTGTTCAATATTCCTTATTTTCTTTACAAGATCGTGGAACTTTATTCGTCAGTCCTGGTGAAAAGGTTTATGTAGGTATGATTCTTGGTGAACATTCTCGTGAAAATGATTTGGATGTTAATCCTGTCAGAGAAAAGAAGTTAACCAATATTCGTGCTGCAGGTAAAGATGAAGCTTTGTTATTAACCCCCCCTCGTAAGATGAGTTTGGAACAAGCAATTGCGTATATTGAAGATGATGAATTGGTAGAAGTAACACCTTCAGCTGTTCGTATTCGTAAATTATATTTAGATCCACATGAACGTAAGCGTCATTCAAGACAAAAAAATGATTAATCTTTGTAACTAAATGTAAAAGCCACCCTAGTTGAATTTAGGGTGGCTTTTTTTTGTAACAAATTGTATAATGGGTAAGACAGTATATTTGCTGCATTTTTTGAAATTATGACAAAAAGATGCATTTTAGTTGCCCAGTCATACCAGTGATTTGGATCAAAATAAGGCAAACTTGTAACAAATTGCAAAAAAGATCAAATTAAAATGTAAGACACGACGAAAATCGTATGCTAGGTTTTACTCATATCGGATAAAACAACTTTCGATGAACTTCTTACATAGTTTTTCAGTTTGGTGATTAAAAATGAAATTATTTTCTAGCCTTTCAGCTGTTCTTTCAACAGCAGCAGTATTAGCTTTCGCAGCTCCTGCTTTTGCACAAGATGCACCTCCTCCACCTCCTCCATCAGCTTCTGCACCTGCACCACAAGGCCCACAAGCTGGTCCACAAGGTCCAGAAGGTCAAGGTCCTGCTGCTCATCATGGTAAAAAAGGCTCACACCAAGGTAAAAAAGCTCACCATGGTAAAAAAGCTCACCATGGTAAAAAAGCTCATCATGGTAAAAAAGCTTCAGCTCCAGAAGCAGCACCAGAAGCTCCAGAAGCTAACTAATTATCGATACTCTTAAGAGTATTAGGAAGGGGAAACGATTGGATGATCGTTTCCCCTTTTTGATGTGTTTACTATTGATTGTATTATATTGCTTTTGTGTTTAGAACTTTGATGAGATTATATTTTAACTTGTGTAAATTCGGTGATATCGATCACCTAAAGCAGTTAATATTTCGTAACTAATCGTGTCGATTGTTCTTGCAACATCATTAATAGAACACGATTTACCAATCAATTCAATTATATCGCCTGACTGTATACTATTTTCAGGCAAGTTGGTAACATCAACACATAACGAATCCATTGATATTCTGCCCAGTAATGGTAGGGGGATCTCAGGATATTTTGGGCTTCTGGCTTGTAATTTCGGGCTAAGAGATCGGAAAAAACCATCCGCATAGCCAATTGAAAGGGTAGCAATTTTCATAGGGCAAGGGGCAACAAATGTGGCACCATATCCTATAAAATCCCCTGTGTTAATGGATCGTGTTTGTAAGATTTTTCCTTGTAATGTAACAACAGCACGCATTGGATTAGGAGCATTTGGAGTTGGGTTCCCACCATATAAAGCAATACCTGGACGGACCAAGTCGAAATGAAAATCCTTGCCTAGAAATATCCCGCTAGAGGCCGATAAACTGGCAGTGGTACAGGGAATTAATGCTTTTAGGGTATTGAATCTTGTTAATTGCTGTTGATTGGCAGGATGGTCGGGGGTGTCAGCACAGGCAAGATGACTCATGGCAAGACAAGGGCGAAAGAAATCCCAAGAAATTTGGGATAGTTGTGCTAATTCATCTTGCCCGATGCCAAATCTTGACATTCCCGTATCAAATTGTACTGCTGCTGGATGGTTCTTTCTTTGATGATTACAAAGTTGTGACCATGATTTTAACTGCTGGATATCGTTTAAAATAGGGGTTAAACGATTTTGGATAAATAATGCCTCTTGGTTTGGAATGAAGCCGTGCAAAATATAAATGGTACATTCTGCATTTAACACGCTTCTTAAGGCAATTCCTTCGTCAAGATGGGCAACAAAAAAGTGACGACATCCAGCCTTATATAAAGCTTTGGCCACTTCGACCATGCCAAGTCCATATGCATCTGCTTTGACCACCCCACCACATTGTGCAGGGGCGACTTTGCTTTGTAAATAAAGATAGTTTTGCGTAATAGCAGATAAATCAATATGAACTTCTGCCCCAGCCCTGTGGGTGAAGAGTTGGGGGTCAATAGACATATAGGGATTAGACATATAATATGCTTTCAGGCAAAATTATTTGCTAGGAATTCCTTGGGTCGTGGAATGTTCAAAATGCAATGCCATATCTGGATACACAACAGAATAGGCCGCATGAGCTGCCATTGCACCTTCGCTGAAACCTTGCAAGATTAGTTTTAATTTACCAGGATAGGTGGAAACGTCGCCAATCGCGTAAATCCCCTCTTTGTTGCTTTGGCATGTTGAAGGGGTGACGGGTATTCTGCCTTGGTGGGTTTCAATGCCCCACGATTCTAATGGCCCCAAGTTGGTGGTTAGTCCAAAAAAGGCCAGTAAATGATCAGCTTTTAACGTTTTAACCACACCGTCCATTGAAATCACATCGATGCTATTTAAGCCGTTATGATCGCCATTTAATTGGTGTAATTGATAAGGAACCATTTTATGAATTTTTTGTTCAGTGATGGCACAATCTAGACGGCATAAACTTTCTGGTGCAGCACGAAAACGATCCCTGCGGTGAATGAGGGTAATAGATTTGGCTTTGTTTTTTAAAGCCAAAGCCCAGTCTACCGCCGAATCACCACCCCCAGCAATAACAATGTCTTTGTCTTTAAATTGGTCACTATATCTGATGTAGTAATGAACATTCCCATAACGTTCGTAAAGTTCAATATTTTCTAAAGGTGGGCGATTGGGACCAAAAGAACCCGCGCCAGCCGCAATAATAACCGCTTTGGCGTGAATTTGATCGCCTTTATGGGTAGTAAGGATAAAATTACCCTTTTCCCCTCGCAGTTCTGTTACGGTTTTAGATAATAAACGTGGCACAGAAAAGGGTGCAATTTGTTTTTCTAAAGAGTCGATTAACTCTTGAGCTGTAATCTTGGGAAGAGCTGGGATATCGTAAATCGGTTTTTCAGGGTATAAAGCAGAACATTGTCCCCCGACGTGATCCAATGTATCAATTAATACGCAGTTCATTTTTAACATGCTGCATTCAAACGCAGCAAACAGTCCAGTTGGACCTGCACCAATAATAGCAACATCAGTCGAGATAGAGGATTTTGTCATAGCTTTTAATTCTTCACAAGTTAACAGACTGTAGATTGTAATTTACGGTTTTCAAAACGGAATATACTTTAGAATAAGAACTTTATAAACAGTCTACAGTTATAAAAATTTCGTTTACCGTAGGATTTAACTTAAAACTCATGACATCTTTATTTTTTATGCGGGTTTAAAGAACCTTAATGTTTCAATTTTGTTACGTTTTGGATACGGGGCGTTGAAAGCAATCTGAACCGAATAAAAATATAAGTAGTAATATTTTAATTAACTTGTTCAAAAAATCATTTGATAATCAGTATTATTTATATGTCATAACTATTGGTAGGTGTTTGTTTAATTTTCCACTATATATAGCTAATATAATTACAATATAAGATAAGAAAGTGGTCACTTAAATGGATCAATTAACGTATTCCTTGCCTGATTTACAAGCAACCGAAGCGTTGGCCAAACGAATTGCCCCTCATGTTCAGTGTCAAGATTCTATTTTGTTGTTTGGTGCGTTGGGGGTGGGTAAAACCGCTTTGGCTAGGGCATTGTTACGCTCAATTTGCCAAGATCCACAAATGGAAGTTCCCAGCCCATCTTTTACCCTCGTGCAAGTTTATGAATCCCCTAAATTTTATTTGTACCACTATGATTTATGGCGATTAGAGGGGGCAGATGAGATAATAGAGTTAGATTGGGAAGATGCAACAGAAGGGGTCGTTATTGTCGAGTGGCCAGAACGTTTAGGTGACTTAACCCCTTCCGATAGTCTTGAAATTCATTTATCCATTCAATCAGATACGATACGTATTGCACATTTAAAAGGTTGGGGCGATCGTCTTAGATTATTATAAGGTAAGGAAATGAAACTAATTTCTATACCGTTCAATATGCCAGTTTTAAGGCTGGTAGCCATGCGATGGATGGACGAAATTAATAA
The DNA here is from genome assembly GCF_029953265.1 of Commensalibacter oyaizuii. Classification (NCBI taxonomy): domain Bacteria; kingdom Pseudomonadati; phylum Pseudomonadota; class Alphaproteobacteria; order Acetobacterales; family Acetobacteraceae; genus Commensalibacter; species Commensalibacter oyaizuii. The sequence goes on along the minus strand of NZ_JASBAO010000001.1, from coordinate 1,404,826 downwards.
TCGACTAGATGTTCAGCATCACGGAATGATTATTGTCCCCAATCAACGAACCGCCAAGGCATTAATTGAGACTTTCTTGCAAGTAACTCAAGGAAAACCAGTTTTATTGCCCAGAATTGTATCCATGGGTGCCATTGATGAATCGGCTTTGGTATTAAGAGGCGACAGTAATCTGACCTTACCCCCCGCGGTTGATCCAATAAAACGTCTATCAATTTTAACATTGTTGATCAGACAAATGGATACAACTTTAGATCATCAAGAGCAGGCGGGGGAAGCATGGAAATTGGCAACCTCATTGGCAGAATTAATGGACGAGGCTGAATGGGCGGACTGTTCGTTACAAGAGTCTTTGCCAAAGGCCGTGGATGGGGAATATGCACAACATTGGCAACATATTTTGAAATTTTTAAGCATTATTACCGATATCTGGCCACAATGGTTGGCGGATAATAATGTTATGAATCCCGTAGCCAGAAAGGTTGCACTGATAAGGGAACAAGCTCAATTTTGGCGAACGGCTGGTAATGATGAACCGGTTTGGGCAGTGGGGTTTATTGATGCCCGTCCAGCAGTGGTTGATTTGCTATCTGCGATTATTCATTTACCCAACGGGAAATTGATCATTTCAGGAATTCAAGATAATTTACCAGAAGCTATTTGGAATGATTTAGACCTAACACATCCTTACGCTGAAATGGCTAAAATGCTGATTAGGCTTGGGATAAAGCGCAAAGATTTTCAGTTATGGAATGATCCACACCTCAAGACAGTAAATATGGAACGTGTGCATGTGTTTCAACAAATGCTTTTACCCGCAGAATTATTGGATCATTGGCTAAATGATCGTAACAAGGTTTGTTTACCACATTGTTTTTTTTCAGAACCGATTGATCAGCAACAAGAAGCAGTATCGATTGCGTTGATGATTCGAGATGGTCTGGAAAACCCCGAAAAAAGAATCGCACTAGTTACCCCAGATCGAAATTTGGCAATGCGTGTTGCTTTGGAACTAGGACGCTGGGGGGTTATTGCCGACGACAGTGCTGGTGAACCTTTATACAAAACCCCAGGTGCAATATTGTTAAGTTTGCTATTACGTGCCTGTATAGAACGGTTTACCCCTGTTGCTTTATTATCTTTATTGAAACATCCCTTGATTTGTTGTGGATATGCTCAGTCTGAATGCCGCAAATTAACGCGTTTGTTAGAAGTAAACGTGTTACGACAATTTGCAGCGTCGGGATTATCCACAATCAGATATGCAATTCAGCAAAAATGGAATGATCTGGGAGGGATGCAAGGCATTAAAGGTGAGGGAAATATTGCTGATTTTTTAGAGAATACTCAAGATATTTTAAATCTAATATTTGTATTAGAGGATTTATCAGTCCCTTTAACCCAAGGTGCTAAGAAACGATCTTTGGATCAGTGGGTTATTACATTGGTTGAATGTATAGAAGCACTGACCTCTAACAGTGAGCATGCAGGTGAAGAGGCATTATGGTCGGCAGAAGAAGGGAATGCCCTGGCTGAACATTTGCGTAATTTGATAGCAGAGGCACAGCTGTTATCCGAAATTACATTGCAAGAGTTTGAAAGTATTCTAAACGCATCTTATACGGGAATTATTGTTCACACTCGCCGGGTCTTAAGGGGGCGCAAAGATCAGGTATTACATCCAAGAGTATATATCTGGGGATTGATTGAGGCCCGATTGCAAGCGGTCGATATGGTTATTTTGGGTGGTTTAGCTGAAGGCGTATGGCCGCCTGTCATTGATTCTGGCCCGTGGTTAAGTCGGCCAATGCGTAATAAAATGGGTATCCCCCTACCAGATGCAGAGGTTGGCAGGGCTGCGTATGACTTTATGTTAACGTGCTGTTCAGTTCCAGAAATTGTTTTATCCGTTCCTTTACGCAGGGATAATGCGCCCGTGGTTCCATCGCGATGGGTTACACGGTTAAAAGCATGGTTAAAGGGCAGACAAAGCATTATTCCTTACCATCCTGCCCTAGAATGGGCACGTATGTTGGATCATCCATCAGGTGCATCACAACCTGTTACCCCACCGCAGCCTAAACCTCCATTGTCCTGGCGACCAACGACCATGTCTATTACAGATGTCGAATATTGGTTGAAAGATCCATATGAGATTTATGCAAAACGTATTTTGAAGTTACGAAAAATCGTTGGATTGGAAGAAGATCGTTCGGCCAGTATTTTTGGTAATGTCGTGCATGAAGGATTAAAACAAGCTTACGAAGAGCGGCAATGGGATTTAAAAAAAGTAGAGATGTGCTTGTTACAAGCTTTGCAGGCAAGACAGGATATTGTGCCATCTTTGCAAAAATGGTGGCGGGCGCGGTTGTTGCGTATTGCAAAATGGGTTTTTGAAACTGAACAACAAAGGCGGACACAGGGGGCTTATGGTAAAACTTATTGTGAAATCAAAGGACAATATGATTTCTACCAAGAAACAGGTCAGTCCTTTACATTACGAGGGATTGCCGATCGAATTGATTTGAATCGGGATGGTTCAGTAAATATTTTTGATTATAAAACTGGGAATGCCCCGTCCATTACCCAAGTAGAAGGTGGGCATGCCCCCCAATTACCCTTAGAGGCGGCAATGGCTTATCGTGGGGCGTTTGGGCGGGAATTATCGCAAAAGCCTATTACCCAGCTTTATTATTGGAAATTAAAAGGGGGAATTGATAATGATCAACAAGTTGGTATTCCCAGAAGACTAGCCTCAGATTGCATAGATAACGCAGTTTTCGAACTGATGGATCGGTATTGGCAGTCTTTGATTCGGTTAATTGAATTATATCGTCATGAACAACAACCTTATTTATCAAGACCCCGCCCTTATTTATTTGATCATTCCACGGGGGGTGGGGTGCCTCGCTTTGGGGATTATGCCCATTTGGCACGGGTGTTAGAGTGGGGATCAACTTCGGAAGGTGAGTAATCATCATGCTTAACAAGTCATTAGGGATTACCCCTGTTGATGAGGCCAATGAACAACAACGTTTAGCTGCAACCCCTGAAATATCAGTGTTTGTTTCAGCATCTGCAGGCAGTGGTAAAACAAAATTGTTGGTTGATCGATTGTTGCGGTTGATGCTGCCCCGTTTGGGTAAAGATGGCAAAATCCACCCAGGAACCCATCCACAACGAATTCAATGTTTAACATATTCCAAAGCTGCCGCTGCTGAAATGGCAATTCGTTTACAACGTAAACTGAGTGAATGGGTTGGGTATTCTGATCCTGAGTTGGACGAGGCATTGCAGGATTTACAAATCTCACCAGATGATACCATGCGCAAAGCGGCACGTGCTTTATTTGCCCAAGTTTTGGATCTGCCTGGTGGTATGCGTATTGAAACCAATCATGCCTTTTGTCAGTCGATCTTACGCCGTTTTCCCCTTGAAGCAGAAATTAACCCCCAATTTAAAGTAATTGAAGAAGGGGATAATATTCTTATTTTTAAGCGTGCTTTTGATGAAAAAATAGATGAAGCATCCTCCAGTGATGTAGAGTTTCTAAGTCCTGCAGTAAGCAGTCAGAATTTTTTAGAAATATTACAGGAATTACAGCAATTTCAGCGATTTTTACCTCCTCTTTTTCACTTGATTGACCATCAAGAATTTGCCCCTTATTTACAAAAATTATTGCGTCTGCCTTGTGCCACTAAGGCAGAATATTTGTATATGGTCTGTAATGAATGGCGTGACGAGGAACAATTTAGATCTTGTTTGAACCAAGCCGTATCTGCAGATAGCAAAACCTTAAAACGATTGGGTGAGACGGCACTGACATGGTTAAATTATGACACACAGCAACGCTGCGAGCGTTGGAACGATCTAGTTTATTGTTTTTTAACCCAAGAAAAAAAACTTAGAAGTATTAAAGGTACCAAAACAGATAACCCTGAAATTGCAGACTATTTAAAATCGCAAGGTGAATATATTCTTGAAGTCTTGGATCATCTGAATAGTTATTTAGTTTACGATTATACCCTTGCCTTGTTTCGTGTGTTCACCCCAATTTGGAAACGATATCAGGAAATTAAACGCACACAAGGCGCCCTATACTATAATGACCTTATTGTTTCTACCCTAACCTTATTAGATGATCCAGGGGCTGCGTGGGTATTATATAAACTGGACGGCGGATTGGATCATATATTGCTAGATGAGGTGCAAGACAACTCTGCCGAACAATGGAAGATTGCAGCTGATTTATCGAACGAGTTTTTTTCAGGTATTGGTTCAGATGACCATTTGCCCCATCCTAGAACGGTCTTTGCTGTTGGGGATTACAAACAATCAATTTATTCGTTTCAAGGGGCAAAACCACAGGAATTTTTATTTTGGCACAAAGATTTTCGGCAAAAGGTACTTGATGCGGGCCAGTTATGGCGTGATCCGCAATTGCGTGTCTCCTTTCGATCCAGCCAAGTGATTTTGGATTTTGTTGATCAAGTCTTTTCCCCTCATCAAGGATTAAAAGGCCTGACGGGGAATTACGATCAGTCTGGAAATATCGAACTTATAACCCATCGATCTGCTAAGACAGATGCCCCAGGTCGGGTGGACATTTGGCCCCTTGTTCAGGTTGATTCAGCTGATACAGAAGAGGAAATGGAACTATGGCAACCCTTGAAAGAAAATCAAACATATTTAAGTGCTGAATTAATATTGGCTGACAGTTTGGCTGAATGGATTAAAAATCAAATCGGCAAGATTCCCTCTTATGGGGGGGCACCTATTGTAGCAGGGGATATTTTAATCCTTATTCGTAAGCGGTCAAATTTTTCCAAGGCTCTTATTCGTTCTTTGAAATCTAAAAATATACCTTTGGCCAATTTGGTTCGGACACAATTATTGGATCAACTTGCGGTGCAGGATCTGCTTATTTTGTGTGAAATCTTGTTATTACCCCAAGATGACTTAGCATTGGCATGTGTTTTAAAATCTCCATTGGGTGGACTAGACGACGAGAGCTTGATGCAACTTGCCGCTCCTAGACGAGAGGGGCAGAGTTTATGGGGGGCATTATATTTACGACACAAAGAGCGACCAGAATGGTTAAAAGTCTGGAAAATGTTATCCAGTCTTTTTTTGCGCATTGATTATGTTACCCCCTATGCTTTGCTGGTCGAGATTTTAGGTGAGCATCATGGGCGTGCAAAGTTATTAGCACGACTGGGGGGGGAGGCAGTAGAAGCCATTGATGAGTTATTATCCCAAGCCTTGCAATACGAAAATTTACATACCCCGTCCTTACAAGGGTTCTTATACTGGTTAAAACAGTCCGAACGGATGATTAAGAATGAAGCTGAAACAAATTTGGACATGGTGCGAATTATGACGGTTCACGGGGCCAAGGGGTTGCAAGGTCGTTTAGTTATTTTACCAGATACGATGAATGTTGCATCACCCCGGGGCGGCTTTCAGGTAAAAAATATTTTGGCATGGAAAGAGGACTTGCAACAAGGGTTAATGGTTCCTTTATATGTTCCTAGAAAACAGTTCGATTTGGTCGAAAATGCATCATATCGCGAAGATAGGAAACAAACAGAAGAAGAGGAAAGTAATCGTTTGCTCTACGTCGCATTGACCCGGGCCAGTGAGTGGTTACTGATTTGTGGTTGGCAAAAACCATCGAACCATGACAAAAGCATTGATGAACTTCCCCAAGGGAATTGGTATAAACATAGTTTTTATGCCATTCGACAATTAAATGCACAACGTCAATCATTTATCGGCGAATGGTCTGGAGATCATTGGTGGGTTGAGCAGGGGCAGCCGCAAGTTTTACAAAAAGAGAAAGTAGCAGAGAAAGAAAATAATATAAATCCTGTAAGCTTTCCGCAATGGATGGGGCGTGATAAAGGGTGGATAGCACGATCCTTGCCATCAGAAGATCGTTCAGCGACGGCACATTTAACCCCCAGTCGCCCAGATGGAGTCGAATTTGGAGAGTTACCTTCGGTTGTTTCCCCTTTGCAAACGAAGGTTGAGAAAGATCCTTTGCAACGTGGAAAATTGGTTCATCAGCTTTTACAATATTTACCTGACTGCCCTCATGAAAAGCGATATTCAATTGCTTTGCGCTGGTTACAACAATTGCAGAATAATTATTCCACAGCAGAGATAGAGCGATTGGTTCAACAAGTGCTTAGAACGATGGAGCACCCAGATCTACAATTATTATTTGATTCGAAAAGTTTGGTTGAGCAACCCATAGTTGGTCAAATTCATGATGTTGTCATCACTGGACAGGTTGATCGAATGCGAATTCTTGATAATCAGATTATCTTTTGTGATTTTAAATCGGGTCGTAGGATTCCCAAGAGTGTTGAAGAGGTACCTATAACGTATTTAAAACAAATGGCAGCATATTGGGCATTGCTGCGTTCGTTATATCCAAAACATCAAATTAAACCTTTAATTATTTGGACTGATATAACTAAAATAATGTTTTTACCTGAACATTTGATGATACAATATTGCCCAGAGAGAAAAGAGAACCTTTCTTGATTTTAGTGAAACGAATATTATCTATAGTTTGAGAATGGTTATTATATTGAAAAGGAATCATTATGGGTAATTTTACCAAAGCGGTAACAGACGCTACTTTTGAACAAGATGTTTTACAATCACAAGAACCTGTTTTGGTTGATTTTTGGGCAGAATGGTGCGGACCATGTAAAATGGTTGGCCCGATTTTGGAAGATCTAGCACAGGAATTTCAAGGCAAGCTAACAATTGCCAAAGTAAACGTAGAGGATAGTCCCAAAGCACCAACAGATTTTGGAGTAAGGGGCATTCCTACGATGATATTATTTAAAAATGGCCAACCTGTTGCCACCAAGGTTGGGGCTTTACCCAAAGAAAAGCTGAAAGCATGGATTGAAGGTGCTTTGTAGAGCCCAGTTAAATAGCATTATCCCAAGTAATTGGGATGATGTTATTTTCTTTTAAAATCTCAGGGAAATCTGGGTGACATAACGTTTCTAGTTCTTTGGTCGGTTCGTAATCTGGCATTAATTCATTATACAAACCAGAGTGGCTGATAGAAGGGTGAAAAAATATTTCTGAACGACCATTTGGGAAATGATTCAACAAGTTTGAAATCCGTTCAAACGTCATATGCCCACACCAAGATAATCCAAAACACCAATCCATACAGCGCATGTTGGCTTGTTTAACTTGATAACGTAAAAATTTAGTCCAATATTGTACTAATAAATTACCTATATTTTGGTTCAAAGGGGTGTGATCAACCGCTCTTAAAATATGAACGGGTTCCGTGGGAACACGAATATTTTTTAAATTAAACTCCCTACCAATCTCAATTAACATCTTGCCTATACTGGGATGCAGGTGCATGTGTTTGTGAACATCGACATGATCAAGGCTTAATCCCGTATTTGCAAAAGCTTGTAATTGTGCACGAATTTCTTTTCTTAATTGTTGTTGTACAGATTTTCTAAAAAAATAATCTATCCCCATTCTAAGTTGATTGGATGGGAATAGATTTTGGTGATTGACCAATAATGGTATTTCAGGATGAGATAGGACAGAGGGTCCCTCGATAACCACCAAATGTAACCCGACCCTTAGATTGGGCAAGCGTTTTGCACGTTTAATGGCATCTTGGGCGGCATCACCTGCGATCATCAGATTTGCCGTGCTTAGCATTCCTTGACGATGAGCAATTTCTATTGCCTCATTGACCTCAACAGAAAGTCCAAAATCATCGGCTGAAATTAAAACATACTTGTTGTGGGTCACGAGGCCTCTGTTACTCCTATAGATTAAATTAAGATGTGTGTCTGTCGCGTAAGAATTGGAAGAACTCAACCCCTTCACGTAAACGACGTTTCATCATTTGTGGGCTGGTAATCATTTCACCAACGATGGATGCAATCTTTGGCGCGCGGAAATAGAATTTTTTATAAAATGTTTCCACGCTGTCAAAGATCTCAGTATGTGATAGATGGGGATAATGCAATGGTGCAATTTGAACCCCGTTATCATCGATCAGTTCAGCGTGATTGGCATCAAGCCAGCCATTTTCAAGGGCTTGTTGGTGTAAGAAAGTTCCAGGATAAGGGGCTGCCAAGGAAACCTGTAGCGTGTGAGGGTTAATTTCGGTTGCAAACTTAATCGTTTCTTGAATGGTTTCTTTGGTTTCACCAGGTAATCCAAGAATAAAGGTTCCGTGGATTTTAATTCCTAATTCATGGCAGTTTTTGGTAAATTCACGTGCAACCTCGACCCGCATCCCCTTTTTAATATTGTGCAAAATTTGCTGATTGCCACTTTCATATCCCACCAAAAGCAAACGTAATCCATTGTCACGTAGTACTTTTAATGTGCTGCGCGGAACATTTGCCTTGGCATTACAAGACCACGTAACCCCAAGCTTGCCCAATTCTTTGGCGATGGCTTCTGCACGGGGTAAATCGTCGGTAAAAGTATCGTCATCAAAGAAATATTCTTGGACTTGTGGGAAATATTGTTGTGCTAGGCGAATTTCTGCGGCCACGTGTTCTGGACTGCGGGTACGATAACGATGTCCGCCAACAGTCTGTGGCCATAAACAAAATGTACAACGGGATTTACAACCACGACCCGTATACAATGAAAGATATGGATGTTTTAAATAACCGATGAAATAGTCTTCGATACGAAGATCTCTTTTATAAACTTCCGTAACAAAAGGCAAAGAGTCCATATTCTCGATAATAGCGCGATCTTTGTTATGCACGATTTTACCGTTTGCATCCCGCCATGAAATACCATCGACGTCTTTGAAATCCATGCCTTCAGCGATATCTTTGATGGTAAAATCAAATTCATTACGGGCTACAAAATCGATGACATCTCCTTTTTCAAGGCTTTCTTGGGGTTGGACGGCTACTTTTGCGCCAACCATTCCAATTTTAAGAGAAGGATTGGTGTCCTTTAACATCTTTGCCACTTTCACATCAGAAGCAAAAGAGGGCGTTGATGTATGCATGATGACCAAGTCACGATTTTTAACATCAGCTAGAATAGGTTCCATCGTCATTCTGGCAGGGGGGGCATCAATTAAACGACTATTAGGAATTAATGCTGCAGGTTGGGCAAGCCAGGTTGGATACCAAAAAGATTTAATTTCTCGTTTGGCTTGATAACGGGAACCTGCCCCACCATCGAACCCTTCGAAGGAGGGGGGTTGTAAAAACAGAGTCTTCATCATGATCGAAGTCATCCTTTGATTTTTACCATTACGGTTGAATTATATATTATTTTAGGTATTTAAATGATTTTACTATTTATCATTATATGTTGTTGATTGGAATTCTGGATGTTTTTTTATTGTCATTTTTTGCCCGCGCCATTTTACATCGTTACCAAAAAAACTCTTCATCATAATCAGTGCGGACAACCAATCCCTGTAGGGTAATAGGGATAAAACTGATTTTGAATCAAGGTTTAATTTTTTGTTGATTATTGAACAGCATAGTGCTTTTACGAACCAGCACAGTACAAAACATACCCACGATCCCCATTTAAATGGATTAAACAAGATGGCCAGTGTTGCCCAAAATAAAGGCAGCTGCAAGAAAGATAAACTATATCCGACAGGTTCAAGGGCCAAGGTGGTACGATTCCAACGTAATTCATGTTCATATACTGCAAATAAATTATTTTCAGTAATGGTGGTTTTTACGATGCTGGGGGAAAGAGCAATATCCAAATTGCGAGATCTGACCAATCTTCCGATCATGGCATCATCTGCAATATGAGGTAAGAGTGCCGTAAATCCACCAATATCATTTAAAAGTGATCTTTTTATTGCAATTGCTGCCCCTAGGCAATCTTGTCGATCCAAGTGACGTGATAAAAGAACCCCTGGCATGAAATTATAGTTGATATGGGCGCTGGCTAATAATTGAATTTTTGTCGAAGCAGAGGGTAAACCACTATATAACGAAGTTACTAGTCCAACATTCTTTTTGCATAATTCAGCCACCATTTCTTGCAGATATTGGGGGTGTGGGGCATGAATATCAGAGTCCGATATAATGAATATTTCATTTTTGGCCAAAGGCTGCATATTGATTAGATTGGAAACCTTGCGATTGATGCCGTGGATGGTGCCATTAATAACAATTTCAATATCAAGATGTGCATATTGTTTTTGCAGTTTTTCTGCAATTTTTTTTGCAGGATCTTCGGAATCCTGAAGGCCAAATATAATTTGTAGTTCAGGATAATCCTGTTCACAGAAACTTTTTAATGCCTCAAATAATAAAGGTTCACTGCCAGATAATGGTTTAAATAAAGTAACTTTTGGCAGTGTATCTGAAGGGTGTCGCGGCAAAGAGGTGGGTTTGCGATTAAAGAAATGAACTAGCAGGGAGCCAATCCCTGCTTGAACACATCCTAATGCAGCGCAAGTGAAAAAGAATTTATTTAACTTTGTAAACTTAGGAAATAACAATGACATAAGATCAGCAAAGTTATTTTTTAGAAGAAAATGACTGAGTTTTCTTATTTAACATGTCAACAAGCGCGGTACTTCCCCCCTGACTGAGAGTAGAGTTGAAATCGTTATGTTGTACAGCAACCTGACTGATATGACCGTTTAACAATACATCAATAATTTTCCAACCCGTAGGGGTACGACGCACTAAATAGCTAATTGTGGTTGGGTCTTGTTTATCCCCAATGGTCGTAGAGACGATTTTATCGTCCCCTACAGAGGCTGGTTTTACTTTAGCATCGATAGTGAATTTACTATTCGTATCCCCTGCAAAGCTGGAAATATACCGTGCGGTTGTATAATTAACAAAAGCGGTCATCAATGATTCTTTGTCCGCAGGGGTCAACGTGTTATAGCGGTAACCAACGGTATTGCTTAAAATAGTCGAAAAATCATAAGCACTGATTAAGGCTTTTTTCAACAGTGCATCTTGTTGTTCAAATGTACCGCTGTTGCGTTGTTGAATTGTATTTAATGCTTGATATAAAATTGCAACGGGGGCTTTGGGACTATCTTGTGTTTGTACAGTTCCTGCATTAACCGCTGCGGTGCTGGTAGAGGCAACAGGTTTAGCTTGAACTTGATTGGTTATTCCTGTTAACGCTGTGACGCCACATAAGAGAATAAAACGTGTTAATTTCATTGTATAACCTGCATGATTAGTTAAAAAGAGATTCAATAAAAGTATTATCCGCACCAACTGCCTTTAGCGCAACCTTAACAATAGATGGTGCATCTAGACCTGCCTCGGCATATTGGGCATCTTGAGAATTATGATTAATAAAGTAATCAGGAATGACCATAGGTCTAAAACGAATATTATCCAATAAACCGTTATGGGCCAAATGTTCCATAACAAAAGCACCAAAACCACCTCTGGAGCCTTCTTCGATAGTAATAAGTACTTTATGATTTCGTGCAAGTTGATTAATAAGATTTGTGTCCAAAGGCTTAGCAAATCGAGCATCAACAATAGTAGGGGAATACCCTTGCTGTGTTAATGTTTCAGCTGCTTTAAGACATTCAGTTAAGCGCGCACCAAAAGATAAGATGGCGATTCCGCCTTTTTCTTTTCCAGTTTGCGTTCCCATTTCTTGAATGATCTTACCTTTACCGATTTCCAAGATTTCAGCTTGGTTTGGTAGTTGTAAACCCAATCCTGGGCCCCGTGGAAATCTAAAGGCAATCGGGCCTTCATCAAATGCTGCGGCGGTGGCAGTCATATGCATTAATTCAACTTCATTACTAGGTGCCATTAAAACAATATCGGGCAGACATCCCAAATAAGCAATATCGTAAGTTCCCGCATGGGTTGCTCCATCGGCACCAACCAAGCCTGCGCGGTCAATAACAAAGCGAACGGGTAATTTTTGTAAAACAACATCGTGCATAACCTGATCGTACGCACGTTGCAAAAATGAAGAATAAATTGCACAAAAAGGACGAATACCTTCGGTGGCAAGCCCCGCAGCAAAAGTTACGGCATGTTGTTCGGCAATTCCAACATCGAAATAGCGATCAGGGAATTCAGCTTCAAATTTATCTAAACCTGTTCCTGTTGGCATTGCTGCTGTGATAGCAACAATATTTTCATCTTTTTTGGCACATTTTAAAAGTTCTTTGCTAAATACAGATGTATAAGAAGGTGGGCCTGGGGGTGCCTTGGTTTGTTCCCCAGTAATAACATTGAATTTGGATACTGCATGATATTTGTCCCCTGATTTTTCAGCAGGTTGGTATCCATGCCCTTTCTCTGTAACGATATGTAATAAAACTGGGCCAATATGTTCTGCATCACGTAAGTTACGCAAAACAGGTATGAGCTGTTGCAAATTATGCCCATCAATGGGCCCAACGTAATAAAACCCTAATTCTTCAAATAACGTGCCGCCCGTCATCATTGCACGAGCGTATTCTTCGGCACGTTTTGCACGTTTTTCAATGCTTTCAGGTAATTTGCTGGCCACTCTTGCGGCTAAATCACGAAGGCCAAGAAAATGACGTGATGACAAAAGTTGGGATAAATAAACTGACATTGACCCAACAGGTTGCGAAATAGACATTTCATTGTCATTTAGAATGACAATTAGTTTTTCTGCACCTGGGCCTGCAACTGCTGCGTTGTTCATGGCTTCGTAAGCCATTCCTGCAGAAATTGATCCGTCACCAATAACCGCGATAACACTGCGTTCTTTAAATTTTGGATCGCGGCGTGCTTTATAGTGATTGGCAACAGCGATCCCTAATCCTGCAGAGATAGAGGTTGAAGAATGTGCTGCACCAAATGGATCGTAAATACTTTCAGAACGTTTTGTAAATCCAGAAAGGCCACCAGGTTGACGCAATGTACGAATTAAATCTCTACGACCTGTAAGGATCTTGTGTGGATAGGCTTGGTGACCAACATCCCAAATTAACGAATCTTGGGGTGTATCAAAGACAGCGTGTAGAGCAACCGTTAATTCGACGACCCCCAAAGATGCCCCTAAATGCCCCCCTGTTGTAGAGACAGCGTCGATCGTTTCAGCGCGCAGTTCACGCGCCAACTGTTCTAATTGTTCAACAGAGAGATTGTTTAAATCGACTGGATGGCGAACCCGATCCAGTAAAGGAAAACGTCCATAGGTCGGAATGGATTTGATGAAATCTGTCGATTCATTTCCTGCCAGATTTTCCTGATTTTTAGGAGTTTGGGTTCGTTCATCCATGTTTTATTTCGTCCGTTTGTTACATAAGAATATAAATGAGCGGAACATTTACATTATAAAGTAATTAGGTTTTAGTTTATGTTGTCTAATAGTAGATTTAAAGTTTTACTATACCAATTTTAATTTTACAAACAGTCTTTGTTATAAAAAGAGCATTGATTTTTTTTCCAATCTAACCCAAATTATGTTACATAATTATCACTTTCGCTTGATAAAGAGGATGTTTTTTTGGGAAAAAGCTCCTTTTTATTTGGAACATACATTATGGTGCCTGCTAAATGGTTATGTATAGTATATAAGATTTGATTTACAAATACGTTTTATGAAAATAATTCTACATGCTGTAGGTTTTATTTGTCATATTGAATATTAATTGTTGTATTTTTAATACCGGTTTTTCCGGTTTGGGAGCTGAAAAATGGCTGTTCCTCTGATGCAGGCGGTTCGAGTCGGAAGTTATGTTGTAAAGCAACATCTAAAAGGTCGAAAAAAATATCCGCTGGTTTTGATGTTGGAACCTCTATTACGTTGTAATTTAGCTTGTTCTGGTTGTGGAAAAATTGATTACCCAGCTGACATCTTAAACCAAAGATTAAGCGTGCAAGAATGTCTGGATGCAGATGCTGAATGTGGTGCACCCGTCGTTGCTGTTGCTGGCGGTGAACCTTTGTTGCATAAAGATATGCCCAAAATAATCCAAGGATTAATAGCGCGTAAGCGGTATGTGTATTTATGCACAAATGGATTATTATTGGAAAAGAAAATTGATGATTATAAGCCATCTCCGTTCTTTTCTTGGGATATTCACTTGGATGGTGATCAATTAATGCATGATGCTTCTGTGTGCCAAGAAGGCGTTTATGATAGGGCAATTGCTGCGATTAAATTGGCCAAATCAAAGGGCTTTCGCGTTTCTATTAATTGCACCTTGTTTGACAATGCAGAACCCAAACGTGTCGCAGAATTTTTTGATACCGTAATGGAAATGGGTGTTGATGGAATTATGACAGCACCTGGATATGCGTATGAACGTGCACCAGATCAAGAACACTTCTTGAATCGTCAAAAAACCAAACAACTATTCCGTGATATTTTTCGTCTTGGTAAAGGGCATAAATGGCGATTTACACAGTCGCCTTTATTTCTTAACTTTTTAGCTGGTAACGAACAATATCATTGTACTCCTTGGGGAAAACCTTTAAAAACAGTTTTTGGTTGGCAACGACCTTGTTATTTATTGGGCGAAGGATATGCATCAAGTTTTGAAGAGTTAATGAATGATACTCAATGGGATTTGTATGGTACTGGCAATTACGAAAAATGTGCTGACTGTATGGTTCATTCAGGTTATGAATCAACGGCAGTAAAGGATGCTATACAACGTCCATGGCATATCGCAAAAGTTGCATTAACTGGACCTCAGGTTGATGGACCTATGGCCCCTGAAATTGATTTGTCTCGTCAACGCCCCGCTGAGTATGGGTATACTCAACAAGTAGAGGGATTATTGGCAAAAATTCAATCAACTTCGCCCAGCAAACGTTCAACAACTATTCGTCGTATTAAGACAGTTAAAACCACAGAACAGGTTAAAGAAGCATCTTAATTCGATTTGAAATTTTTGAAATATCACTTAGAGCGAGCACTTTTTAACAAAAGGCTCGTTTTTTTTATGGAATAAAGTAACCATTCCATTGTTGGATTAAACGTAGCTTGAGTTAGTTGCGTCAAGCGTCTTGATCCAGATACGCAATGAATTGAATTGTTGTTCAGATCGTATGAATCGGTTGTGCTATTATCTTGTAAAACAATATGATATTTAGTTGTTTTGGCTAATTTTTCTTAAGGTAGGTTTTATAACAGGCATGATTATTTCTATTCTTGTGATTATCTGTTTGATTTTTTTAAATGGCATTTTCGCTATGGGGGAATTAGCCTTAATTTCCAGTCGTAAAACACGTCTCGTTACGATGCAGCGCAGTGGCGTGCGTGGGGCTGATCGCGCACTGCGTTTAATGGATAATCCACAGAGTTTTTTACCAACCATCCAAATTGGTATTACATTGGTTTCAATTTTTGAAGGTGCTTTTGGAGGTGCTAAGATTGAGGCATATTTGGGGGCTTGGCTGCGTGGATTGCCCTTTGTTGGGGCATTTGCAGATGATTTATCAATATTCATTGTTGTTTTATGCATCACTTTTTTTATGTTAATTTTTGGAGAGTTGGTTCCAAAACAAATTGCATTACAAGAACCTGAATTAATTGCCGTTAGATTGGCATGGATATTTGACATAATGTCGCGAGTTGCATCCCCAGGTGTCTGGATATTAGGTCAGTTTTCAGGGTTTATTTTAAAATTATTTGGACGTCATAAAAAAGTTCGAGTTTCAGTAACAGAAGAAGAATTAAGAGCCTATATCGCCGAAGGAGCACAGGCAGGTATTTTAGAAGTAGAAGAACGAAATATGATAGAGCGTCTTTTACGACTGGCTGATCGTCCTGTACGCGCTGTTATGCGACCACGCACTGAAATTGCTTGGGTTGAACGAAATACAGTTAAAAATGAATTAAAAGATACGTTGTTAAATACGTCTCACACACGTCTAGTCGTGTGTGAAGGGGGGATTGATAATCCAGTAGGTATTATTTCAACAAGCGATGTTTTAGGGACATTATTACGTGGAAAGGAACTATCTATTGATTCTTGTCTACAGTTGCCTTTGGTTGTGCCAGATAGTATGTCCGCCTTAGATACATTGGAAAGGTTGCGCGCCGACGTGATCGGTGTGGTTTTGGTTCTAGACGAATATGGATCTTTTGAAGGGATCGTAACGGTTTCAGATATTTTTAAGGCTATTGTTGGTGAAATTAATCAGCCTTTAGACATTCCAAGATTGGAATCTGGGGTAATTAATGAATATATTTTAGAAGGTACCACTTTGGTTGATGGGGTCAAAGATCAATTACATTTAGATGATCTACCTGCCGAGGGCAGTTATCACACGTTGGCTGGATTAATTTTAGCACTTTTACGCCGTGTTCCCGTCAAAGGGGATAAGGTTGTTTTTTCAGGTTGGTTGTTTGAAGTTATTGAAATGGATGGAAGGCGAGTTACCAAGGTCAAAGCAAGCCGTCAGCCAGTAGCTCAAAATTAAAAACTATAAGTCATTAAAAAAGCTTTCTCTTAGATATTTAAGAGAAAGCTTTTTTATCAGTGAATGGTAATTTTTTGTGTTAGTTGTTTTTCTTCAGAAAAACTGGGCCACTCATTTTGTGCCAAGGTTTGTAGTGAAGGGGTTGGTAAATCCAGCTCTTTTGAATAAATCCATAAATACGTTAAAGACTTATGCAGGTAATTTCTGGTTTCTTTAATAGGGATACTTTCTATAAATAATAGTGGATCCTCTTTATTTGTAGTGATGTCCAGCCATTTGGAAATAACCGAGGGGCCCGCATTATAACTGGCCAGCATGTGAAGCAAACTTCCGCCTTGGATATTTTTATTAGAAGGCAAACCCGCCAGATGAATTAAGTATAATTGCCCAATTTCCAGATTTAAGGCTGCATTTTGTAATTGGTTGGGGCGGTTTAAGGAAATATTGTCCTGCTTGTTGGCGATATATTGCGCTGTTACGGGCATAATTTGCATTAACCCCATTGCTCCGTTATGGGAAACAGCCTTGGTATTAAAATTTGATTCTAGACGTGTTAATGCATAGATTAAAGCAGGATTAATTTTATATCCGTGTCGTGGTTTTAAGATTGGAATAGGCAGTAATGCATCATTTTTAACGTAAGTATCATTACGTTTCAAAATGGTTGACAGCTGATTGGACAGCTCTTTAAAACCCGCTGCTTTTGCAACAAGCTGTATAGAGTGCGATAAAGCCAGGTTGTGGTTGGCTTGCATCCATAATTGTCTTAAAACAACTTCGGCTCTGTCTTTTTCATTCACCTGTAGGAGGGCGAAAAATCGTTTTCCCAAAGCTGTATCTTCTACGGCATTGATATCTGCTGAATTAAGTTGCGTTGAGAAAAGATCAGATTTGTTTTCGTTTAAAAGATGAGTTGCCAATATTCCATAAAACGTATGTGGGGCGTTGGCAGCCTTGCGTAACCATATTTGATAATCGTGTTGATCGTTGACTTTTAATCGGGTACGGGCCGCCCAAAAAAAGCATCCAGCTTGGATATGAGGGGCGGTAACTGTCGCACGTGAGGCTTTAGAAAACAGATAAAATGCCAGATCGTCTTCGTTTCGTTTCCAAGCAATAAGGCCGGCAATATATCCAGCAAGTCCGATTTTCCCTTTGGACAAGGAAAAAGCCCTTTGAGCAATTGATAAAGCCTCGCTATCTTGTCCGATTGAAAAAAGTTGTTGCGCGATTTCAGCTTGCAGTTGCGCAGCATATAAATCCGTCATTCCAGGTGTAGCTTTAATTAACTTCAAGGCACTTTTAGCCCCTTGTAATCCTAGACCACTTCTGGCGTATACTGTACGGTCCAATAAAGGATTGCGTTTAAAAGGTGTGATGACAGGATCAGATTCCTGTGCGATTGGAAAATGTGTTTCTAGCACATTCTTATCTAATACAGGCAGTGAATGATCCACAGGGACTGATGTTGCTGTGGGGGTAATAAGGGTTAATCTTTTGATGATTGCAGATGAATCAGCATAATCAGGAAAATTTTTAAGCCATAGTTTTAGTTGCCCCGTGTTGGGGGTAAATTTTGGGTTAAGATAACGCTCGGCAAGGATATCGCCAAGCAATAAATTATCTGAAATTTGAATCGTTTCAGATTGAGCGGTTGTGAAATCCCCTTGACGTTGAAGATCAAAGATGTGACGAATACGTCGGGCATCTAATGCGTCCAATGGACGTGGGAAACGAACATTTCCATTTGCACCACTGGTAAAATGTGGTGTTATGGTTGCTGTTTCTTCATATTGATCCTGTTGCTTTGGTGTTTGTGCCCTAAGTGTGGACACGGATACACCTGCGAACAAGGTTGCACTTGCGATGACAGCACGCACAACCAAAGGGGAGATAAAATGTATCCCTTGCATAATAAACCAAATTTAGGGGGTAATAGTAATAAATCAAGGGTTTATTTTGTTAATATTTGTTAATATTTGTAGTTGTTGTAAATAAGCTATTACAGATGTAAAGCGTAATTATAAAGGTTTCTATTTTACGTTTTCGCTGCGTGGTTTGGATCTGAGGATAGCGTTGAGCGTAGAATAAGTAAATCTCGCCATGTTTCTTGTCTTATTTTGGCACTGGTATTTAGTTGAGATGGATGACGTAGCGGGAATAGTTTTAATTGTGTGTTTGTACCTGGCAGGGAAATAGAATGCCATTTTCCTTTTAATTGATTCATGGACGCTGTTGTTTTTTGGGTTAATATGCGTGCAGGCAATATCCCAATGCTGATGACAAATTTGGGTTTATAGAGTTCCAATGTTTTATATAGAAAGGGCAAGCATGCTGACAATTCATTATTGGATAGCTGACGCCCCCCTGGTGGGCGCCATGGAATAATTGGCATACGAAAACAAGTATCTAGATTTAAATCAATTAGATTGAACATTTGATTCAACCAAAATTCTGTTTGTCCAAAAAAGACACGACCATTTCGATCTTCGTCAGCATCAGGTACCTCGCCAATAATGAAAATAGAAGACAGAGGATCCCCTTTGGGTAAGACAGAATGCATCGCGGTTTCGTAAAGGGGATAATTTTTAAAATCTTGGATTGCTTGGCAAATTTCTTCAATATTTTGTGCAAGTAAGGGTTGATTTTGAGGCTTGATTGATGAAACTGTATCAAAAGAAGATGTTTTTATTGATGAAACCGATATTGTTGGCTTTACATTTTCTAAATGATTTGTACATAAAGAAGTAAGGGTTTCATCAACACCCCATTCTGAATAAAGACGTAAAAGAGATAAACGATCAAACATGTTGGGTTACGATCAACTACTATTATTGTTTAAGACCCTGCTTAATTGAGAAGATATACATTATGCAATGCCAACGCTTGTTATGCACTATATTTTTATCTATTTCTATAGTTGTAGATGTTCCTTTGGTTCCAAAAGCCCTGGCCATTGCACAAGATCCAGACCCGGTTGTGACGTTCGAGCATAAAAAAGGCGGGTATGGGGATTATTTAGCTGCCGTTTTCGCAGCCAGGACCGACGACAATATGTCGGCTGCATCTTTATACAGCAATGTTTTATCCCAAAACCCCACCGATGAAAAGTTGCGACGTATGACGTTTTATCATGGTGTGTTATCAGGTAATGATATTGCGGTAAAATTGGCTTCTTCGGTCAAAGACCCTATTGCAGATTTGGTTCTGGCCAATGATGCTATTGTAAAGGGGCAATGGGAAAATGCGTTAAAATATTTTTCTAATCCACCAGGTGATGCATTTAGTCAAATGACATACCCTTTGTTACGCGCATGGTGTCTGTATGGTGCTGGGCAAAAAGAGGCCGCATTTGCTTTATTATCTCAAGCTAGTCAACACAGTCCTATAGCAGGTCTTTATTTGCTGCATGAGGCTATGATGTATGCGTTGGATCATCAAGATCAGAAGGCTGGGATTTTGTTTGAAAAGGCTGATAAGCTTTTCCCCGGGGTGGATTTGTTATTGGTTCAAACCTATGGACATTGGTTAGTACAGCATAATCGTGTGGGCAAAGCGGATGCCATGGTTGATAGTTTGGTCGATAATCTGCCTTTTTTGTTAGTTTCAAAAAAGGATCTACAAAATAGTTTAAAACAACTTCCCATTCAAAATGCACAACAAGCAATTGCCCAGGTTTATTTGGCAATGGCCTCATTAATTCAACAAGAATTAGTATCACAATCAGGTGACGATGATGATCAAACAATAGCCAACAAAGTTGCCTTGCATACGGAACAGATCTTTTTGCGTTTTGCTTTGAAATTAAATCCAGATCTATCAACTGCTAAGATCATGTTATCAACGATTTTAGCACAAGATAAAAACCTAACGGCGGCTAAAGATGTTTTATTGCCTGTGGCTTCTAACGATTCTTTAAAGACTGTCATAGAATTACGGGTTGCACGATTAAATGCATTAACGGATTCATCTTTACAAGCTGAAAAAGAATTAAAATCATTACTAATAACATATCCAGAATCTGCTGATATATGGCAGGCATTGGCTGATTTATATTTTGATCAAAAAAATTATAAAGCTGCTGCTGAAACATATACCAAGGTAATTTCACTAACTAAGAATTTGAATAATACTATGTGGCCTGTTTATTTTGCCAGAGCTATTGCGTATGAAAAATTGGGTCAATGGGACAAAGCTGAAAAAGATTTACGACAAGCACTAGATTTTGCCCCTAATGAACCAATGTTATTGAATTATTTAGGATATTCATGGGCCCTTAGAAAGCATAATCTAAAACAAGCGCAAATTTTATTGCAAAAAGCCATTGATATAGCCCCAAAGGAAGGGGCCATTCGGGATAGTCTGGGATGGGCAATGTTAATGAACGGGGATGTTGGTGAAGCGGTAAAGCAATTGGAAAAAGCATCAGAAACAATTCCACAAGATCCAGAGCTCAATTATCATTTGGGTGTGGCTTATTGGAAAGATGGACGTTATCAAGAAGCTGTTAATCAATGGAATGTTGCATTGACCTGTTCCCCTGCACCAGATGTGAAAGAATTAATTTTAAAAGCGTTGCAAAATGTTAAAGAGAATGGATTTCCTAATCCAGTCCGTCAGAAGAAAAGATAAGTAATAAATGTCATTGATCATGGAAGAAAACGCATACGCAAAGATTAATTTATATTTACATGTTACAGGAAAACGGGCGGACGGTTATCATTTATTAGATAGTTTGGCAGTTTTTCCAGAAATAGGTGATAAATTAACAGTTCAAGCTGCAGACGAAGATCAAAAAACATGGGTTGCTTTAGACATTACAGGACCGTTTTCTGGCCCCTTAAAAAATGAAGCGACTGACAATAACTTAATCATTAAAGCGGCCCATCGATTAAGCACCTATATAGGTATGGATTTACCCCCTGTACAGCTTCATTTGGAAAAAATGCTACCTGTTGCTTCGGGAATTGGAGGGGGATCTGCTGATGGGGCAGCCGCTTTACGATTATTAACACGCTATTGGAATTTAGAAATTCCTGCTGCTGTTATGACGGATATGGCGTTGCAATTGGGGGCTGATGTTCCTGTATGTATGACACCTGTTGCCCAGCGAATGGAGGGTATTGGTGAGCAATTGTCAAAATTTCCAATAATCCCTGATTTTGGAATGGTCTTAGTTAATCATGGGGAGGCGGTTCCCACTGCTGATATTTTTCGTAGAAGAGATCCCGTATTTTCTGACCGTGCTGTTTTAAATGGACAATTAGATTTCGAGAAATTTATTCAAAATTTATTAACATTATCTAATGATTTACAAGATGCAGCATGTTCATTAAAACCAGAAATTCTGACAGTGTTGGATGCAATCAAAGTATTGCCTTTTTGTCGTTTTTCCAGAATGAGTGGTTCTGGGGCAACTTGTTTTGGGATATTTGAAAGTAAAGCACAGGCTGTACAGGCTGCTAAATTATTGTCTGAGCGTTATCCATCGTGGTGGATATGGGGTGGGAAAGGACAAGTAAACGATTAATAATGATTTTATTTTGGATTTATAATAAAAGTTAATTAATAAATAGAGAACAAAAAGTAGAGGGTGTTATGAGTACTGATATTAATATCAAAATATCTGAGGATCGAAAAAAAATTACGCTTACTTTCAAAGATGGTAAAATTGAAGAAAAACCTCTTGAGTTAAACCAAGCAGAATTAGAAGATTTGATTCGGGTTTTAGGTACTGTTAGGTGGGCAATGGCAGAGGGGCAAAAATTGCCTGAAATTACGGGGGCTCATATCAAGCCTGCTTATCAAACAAAGTGGGCAGTACAAAGAGATAATAATGTGAACGGTACTCTATTGGCTTTTCAGCATCCTGGTTATGGTGCTGTTGGTTTTGTGTTGTCTGATACACAATTGAAAGATTACACACGTGCTTTGCAAAAAAGCTTAAAAATAAAACGAGTGCCAAATAATTGATTAGTTAAAGGATTGAGACGCTTATCTATTTTTGATCAATATCAGAAAAAATAAGCGTTATATTACACGTTGAATTTAAATATATTTTAACGCAAAAATGCCACCAATGATTAATAGGCAAAAGGCTGTTGCAACCCAGATCATGCGTTTTTCAATAAAATCTTGAATAGGTGGACCAAATTTATAAAGCAATGCTGCTTCAATGAAAAATCTAACACCTCGTGTAATCAAGCTTGCTGTCATAAAAGGAATTAGCGAGAAATGAGCAGCCCCAGATGCTATGGTTACAAATTTAAACGGGATGGGGGTTAGCCCTTTGATCAAAATGATCCAAACACCATATTCGTTAAATTTTTGTTGTAGAGCCAGTAGTTGCCCCTCGGCGTGATAAAAGTGGACAATCGGCATGGCAATATATTGCAATAAAAATGCCCCTATAATCCAACCCAGCAAGCCCCCTAAAACGCTAGATATTGTGCAGACGGTCGCATAAAACCAAGCTTTGGCGCGTTTTGCTAAAATCATGGGACATAATAGTGCATCTGGGGGGATGGGGAAAAAGCTAGCTTCAGAGAATGCAATAATAGCCAACCATAAGGTTGCATAGCGACTGGCAGCTAATTGTAAGGCACGATCATATAAACGTCTTAACATGGCAAAACCTAAACTGGAACACGCATGTTTATGCTGTGCCATTTTTTGCCAGTGAATGCAAGATTTTCCTAAAGTAAAGAGGTTTATCCAACCAGTGTAACTTTGGCGCATAAGCCATGGGGGGATCGATTATATAATATAATATCTCCACCTTGGCCGCGTAAAATATTACGAGTAATTGATAATCCCAAGCCCGTACCACCAGTGGTTCGGTTGCGACTAGTTTCCATACGCACAAATGGTTCAAATACATAGTCCAAGGAGTCTTCTTCTATACCAGGGCCGTCATCTTCGATTAAAATATTGATGCGTTTATCATTGTGAAAATCGTAATTATGGGTTGTATCCACTTCTAAGGTGACAGAGACATTCCCTCCATATTTTAGAGCATTTTCCATCAAATTTTGCAATGCACGCTTTAGATTTATGGGACGACCTTTGATAATAATGTGGGGAATTGGCTCGCATAAAATAATACGATCAGCGTGTTCTGGATGTGTTTCTTGTAACTCATCAATCAGGGTCTGAATTAAAGTGGTCAAATCCAGCGAAATTATAGGTTCATGACGGGCGCTGTCTTTACCAAAGGCAAGGGTTGCATTGATCATGCTTTCCAGTTCGTCGAGATCAGCGATGAATTTACGCTGTAATGTTGGATCGTCAATAAATTCTGATCTTAATTTTAAACGAGTAATTGGTGTTCTCAGATCATGCCCAATGGCCAACAGCAACTGTGTACGATCATTAACAAAACGATTAATACGATGGGCCATATTGTTAAAGGCTCGCGCTGCCCGTGCAACTTCTATTGGACCTGTTTCAGGAAGTGGAGGTGCATTAACGTCTTGTCCCAGACGCTCGGCGGCGGCGGCTAATGTGCCAACAGGGGCGATTAATCTGCGCACCCCCCACAAGGTTAACAATCCTGTTGCGGTTGCCATGACAAAAAAGGCAATCGGAAATGTTGCGGAATTAAAGGGGTTAGGGGAAGAAAGCGTATACGTAATATTCAGCCATTGTTTGTCGTCAGGTAATTGAA
This sequence comes from Commensalibacter oyaizuii, assembly GCF_029953265.1. Lineage (NCBI taxonomy): Bacteria > Pseudomonadati > Pseudomonadota > Alphaproteobacteria > Acetobacterales > Acetobacteraceae > Commensalibacter > Commensalibacter oyaizuii. Next base: position 1,380,745 of record NZ_JASBAO010000001.1, on the reverse strand, counting down.
AGGCGATGGCACTTTTGTGAGTACGACGATTAGAAGCAGCAATAATTTTAAGAGGCCGCAGTTCGGGGGGAAATAAAACAGTTGTAAGCAGATGGGATACGGTTTGTTCTAGTTTTTGAGATCTAGGTTGTATTTTTTGTAAATCAGGTTTCGAAGATAAAAAAATGGTAAAGCCATGGATAGGGTCAAGGTCATCAATTTCATCAATACGATCTTTACTATCTACCTCTGAAATATCACGATAGATGGCGGTGGCACGGTTTGCAGCTTCTTGTTCTTGGGTTATTCGATCAAAATCAAGTCGATCCATTGTATGGATCAGCAAACCACATACTTCAATCAATCCCATGCCAACGATTAGTAATGTTGCAGTTCTTGCTGCAAGAGAAGCAGGGAAAAAACGCCATTTTTCTTGAAAAAATTTAGACATATCGTACTGGTAAGGCCAAAACATAACCGCCACGATGAACAGTTTTGATAATTTGTGACTGTCTGCCATCATCTTGTAGTTTGCGCCTCAAACGACTAAGCGTTACATCAATGGTGCGATCCAGCGGTGGTAATTCGTGTCCATATAAGATATCAGAAAGAGTTTCGCGGGTTACAACTTGTGGGGCATGTTCGATTAACGCCAGTAACAAATCATATTCCTTTCCCGTTAAGGATATTTCTGTTTTTTCTATATTTAATAATTGTCGAGTGGTAAGGTTTAATGTCCAATTTCCAAACTGTACAATTTTTGTTTGCCCAGCATTTTCTGAAATAATCTGTCTACGAGAGCGATGTAAAACAGAGTGAATGCGGGCCAATAATTCTCGTGGATTAAAGGGTTTTGCCAAATAATCATCAGCCCCCAATTCAAGGCCAATAATACGATCTGCTTCGTCACCCATTGCTGTTAACATAATGATGGGAACATCTTCTTGTTTTCTTAACCAATGAGCAATTTCAAAACCGCTTTCTTTGGGTAACATCAGGTCCAAGATCACCAAATCAAAAGTGTGATTTTTCCATACTTGACGTGTTTCTTCACCATTATAGGCAAAGCTGATCTTAAAGTGGTGACGTTTTAAAAATTGGGAAAGCAGGTCAACGATTTCATGGTCGTCGTCTACGATTAAAAGATGTGCTGAAGATTCCATTGGCCATATACTTTAATTAGGATTGAAGCCCCTTGCGGGATGTATATTTGAGATATAAAAGGGGATAAGGGCGTTTTTTGTAAGACATGGTTAATCGTTTTTCGTCCAATACCCAAATTATGAAAATCAGGGTGAATAAATAATGCTTCAAGATGGGCATGGTCTAAAAGCATAAAGCCAGTAATGACATCATGTTCATTGACAGCAATCGTCACGGGTGTTTTTGAAAGAAAGGAATACACCTCTTGTTCAATGGCATTAAAATCGCTGGGGAATAAAAAAGAATGAGTAGCTTTTACAGTGTCTTGCCACAGTGTAAAAATTGTCGTGAATTGGTTTTGGGTTGAACGTCGAAAAATTATGCGCATTATGATTAATTATTAAGAGTGTCATGAAATCTGTATTAAGTTACCATTATGATAATATATTGCATGATTTATGAAAATACAAAGAAGGAAAGATAAAATGATTGACGAAAAAACACCTAAGGAAACCTGGGAAAACCTAAAAAATGATGGTAATGCTGTATTAATTGATGTCCGTACCCCAGAGGAATGGGCGCAAGTTGGATATCCAGAATTGGCCTCGATTGGAAAGCAAGTGGTAAAGGTTAGTTTACAAACTATTCAAGGGGAACGAAATAGGGATTTTGTTTCTCAGCTGCAAGAGGCTGGTATAACACCTAAACATTCCTTATATTTTATTTGTCGTTCAGGTAAACGTAGCATGATGTCGGCACAATTGGCACAACAGGCAGGGTTTGCAACTGTGATTAATGTTAAAGATGGATTTGAAGGGCCCAGTGATATTGACGGCAAAACGGGCAAAATAGCAGGATGGTTAGCCGAGCAACTTCCCTATACTCGGCTATAGTTTGTTTTAACGATCTGATGGTGGGGTTGTATCTGCTTCGTATAAAACTTGAATAACGACACACCATGGATAACGAGAATCGTAACTTGCCCCTTCGGGACTGGCTATTTTTCCTGTTACATCGGTTGGGACGTGGGTTAGTGCAACGGAATCATCCACGTTTCCCCCAATAATGCTGAGTTGATGTCCAAAAGGTTCTGCATTTTGGTTAGTATTTACAACAATACCGCAATGTGCTGGGAACATATAACCCGTAGGAAGGCTGGAAAAGCGTATGCTGTTTCTATTTTTCCCTCTAGCAGTACAGATCAGATCCCCCAACTGAGGGGCATAAGATGCTGGATCCTGAGCCCTTAAGATAGGAGAGGTGCCAGAGGCTGATGCATTGATATAGGTTGCATGATTGGGTGAATAGGGGAAACGATCATTTGCCCCTGCAATTCGCATAATATAAGAAATGAAAGCAGCAGACCATGCATAATGCCCGTCTGTTCTAAAATCAAAAACAGTGCCATTAGAATTATGCTTGCCAGTATAGCTGGCCTCTTTCATGCTGGGATCCATCCCAACCCACCAATATTCGCCGATACGCTGCCATAGGCCAGGCGCACGTTCTGCTTTAAAGTCGGGCGATGTGGGTTCTGGATGTTGCAAAGGGTCATAATCGGCGATGGGTTGGTTGAATAAACGCCATTCGCGTAAAGCCAATGCAACTGTCTCCTGTCTTGTGAAAGGTTCGTAATTACGGATGGCAAAATCGGGCACACGATCGTTATAGACCGGCCCTTGTTGAATGGTTTTTTGTCCTTCAGCATTATAGACAACACGCTGGGTTTGGTTATTTGCGCCACCACAGGCTGCAAGGAAGCCTAGCAAAAAAAGTGGGGATAATTTGCGAATCATTTTAAGTAAACCATCCTAAAAAATAATAAATGTTGTGTTATTCTTAGGTGAATTTATCTTTTTTTAAAATCATTTTTCTTGTTGTTCTGTTTGAATTGTTAATGAGCTGTTGCTTTTAGACACTTATGTATAAAATGCTCTTTAATTGTAAATTAAACTTTTTACTTTTAAGGTTTGTTTTTGAAACTTTCGCAGTATGATCTTTTTTACACAATATTTTATTAAAATTAGGGTTTATCTAAATGATTGTCGCTCGTAACTTACAAGAATTTTTACAGGCCAGAAGTTCTTTAAAAGAGTATTCTATAGCGTTGGTACCCACCATGGGGGCTTTGCACGAAGGGCATTTGGCGTTGATTAAGCGGTCCAAAGAGTTAGCGCATTACTGTATTGTTACGATTTTCATTAACGAGTTACAATTCGATCAACCCGAAGACTTCGTAAGATACCCAAAAACTGAAGATCAAGATATTAATTTATTAAAACAGCATGATGTTGATTTAGTATGGTTGCCCAGAGCTGGTGATATTTATCCTCAAAATTTTGCAACACATATTGTCGTTGATGGACCTGCATTGTTATGGGAGGGTGCAAAACGTCCTGGACATTTTTCAGGGGTTGCAACTGTTGTATACCGCTTATTTTCTTTGATAAAACCAAACCTTGCTTGTTTTGGTGAAAAAGATTGGCAACAACTACAAGTGATCAGAAGAATGGTTGCTGATTTAGGAATACCGATTTCAGTTTTTGGTGTTCCAACTGTGCGTGAAGATGATGGTTTAGCCAAATCATCAAGGAACCGTTTTTTGTCTAGAGAAGAACAACAAAAAGCAGCATTATTATATAAAGTTTTAAAACAAAGTCATCAACATATACAGTCTGGAAAAAACATTTGTGACGTATTGAAACAGGCTGTTGAAGAATTAACAAAAGAAGGATTTGAGGTTGATTATTTTGCAGCAGTAGATGGTTCATCCTTGCATGAAATATCAGAATGGAAACACGATTCACGTCTAATCACTGCAGCAAGATTGGGATCAGTGCGCTTGTTAGATAATATGTAATATAGAAAGTAAAAGCAATGCTCTTTCGTCAAAGAGCATTGTGGAAATTAGTCTACAGGCAGATCATCTCTGTATATTTTCTCTTTTCTTTCATGTTGTTCTTGTGCTTCGATGGACAAGGTAGCCACTGGTCTTGCTTCTAGTCTTTTAAGACTGATGGGTTCGCCTGTTGCTTCACAATATCCATAGCTTCCTTCCTCGATTTTGCGAAGGGCATGATCAATTTTATTTAGCAGCTTTCTTGCACGATCATGGGTGCGTAACTCTAGGGCACGATCTGTTTCAGAACTAGCACGGTCATTAAGATCAATATCCGTTGGACGATCTTCTGAAAGATGATTAAGCGCCTCAGTTGAGTTTTGTAAAAGTGAATCGCGCCATTTCTCTAGTTTCTGTTTAAAGTATTCCTGTTGACGAGGGTTCATAAATTCTTCGTCATCAGAAGGCTTATAGTCTGGATCTAATGGTAACGTACTCATTATGCACCTATTTTTGCACATGGAATTGAAAATTTTCTTATTTTCAGATGGTTAGCGTTATAATATCAACTATCGATTACGCCAAGCGAAAAATGTAAAATGTGCAAATTCTTTATAATATATGTTAAATTAAGTATAATTAATGGCATAAAATCAGATCGATTTTAGCGAGAAAAAAATTTTTTTTTGAAAATTTTAAAAAAAAACTTGAGATTCATTAGAGATGGGGTCATATAGTAGCTCTAGTTTAACGCGTTGTCGTTATTGTATGGAATGTATTTAGTTAAAAGATTTATTTTTAATATTCGTTAGCGATAAAAAGTAGAATTTTTTTGATTGTAATAGATATGTTCTAATTTTTCGCTCTTCTTTGGCCCAAGGGGGCATTTGCCCAACAGGCCGTCTACTGGTTAAGGGGTACGTGATGAACGCACTTGCTCAACTGGGGATGGTCTCGGAAAATCCGAGAAATAACCAGGTTTCGGCTGATCTTCATGAAAATATTGAGGATCGGAAAGATTATTTTATTGAACGAGACGGTATGCGTTTCGCAGGTACACATTTGCTTGTGGATTTGTGGGATGCAACCAGTCTTGATAACCCAGAGGAAATAGATCGTGTCCTGCGAGAGGCGGCGGTTGTTGCTGGTGCAACGATTTTGCACAGTCATTTCCATCATTTCTCTCCTAATGGTGGGGTTTCTGGCGTTGTCGTATTGGCAGAAAGCCATATTTCAATTCATACGTGGCCAGAACGTAATTTTGCCGCGTTAGATATTTTCATGTGTGGGTCATGTGATCCATACACGTCTATTCCTGTTTTACAGCGTTTCTTTAAACCAGAACGAATCGTTTTGGATGAACAAAGACGCGGTAGAGAGAATCTGTAAGTTTGATATTGATGAACTTACGCAAGATCAATCAAAGCTGGACAGTTTTTATTGTCCGGCTTTTTTGCATTTAAAGAGAATTAATGGGGTCAGATCGAATGTCTAAAAATTGGGTTAATGAAACACTTTATGACGCTTGGCAGCAACGTTTTCGTGTGGATAAAGAATTGGTTCATAAAAAATCTGAATATCAAGATATCCAGATTATCGAAAACGAATTTTATGGCCGTGTGCTTTTGTTGGATGGGGTTACGCAGATTTCAGAAAAAGATGAATTTGTTTATCAAGAAATGTTAACCCATGTTCCTTTGTTTATTCATGGTCATGCCAAGCGGGTTTTAATTATTGGTGCTGGTGATGGTGGGGTATTACGGCGCGTTTTGCAACATCCCGAGGTTGAAAAGGCAACCATGGTTGAAATTGATGGGGAAGTAGTTGCGTTAGCTAAGCAATTTATGCCTGATATTTCAGGTGCTTGTTGGGATGATCCACGTGCAGAATTGATTATCGGTGATGGGATTCAGTATGTTGTCGATGCCCCCAGTGAAAGTTTCGATGTTATTATCGTTGATAGTACTGATCCTATTGGTGTTGGTGAAGTTTTATTTACAGACGAATTTTATAAAAACTCTGCGCGTATATTGACCAAGAATGGGTTAATCGTCAATCAATGTGGGGTGCCTTTTATGCAGGCTGACGAGTTACGTGAAACCAGTTTACGTCGTTCTAAATTTTTTGATTATGTTTCTGCATATGTCGCTGCGGTTCCCACATATGTTGGGGGATTTATGACATTGGGTATAGCTGGTAAAGGGCAAAATAAAATCTATCAGACTGTAGAAGTGATAAAAGAGCGTGCGGTTAAAGCCAATCTTTTAAATAAAACACGCTATTGGTCCCCTGAAGTACAGCTTGCTGCATTTGCTTTGCCCCCATATATATCAGAGCAACTTCCTGAAAATAAATAAGGCACCACGAAAGAGTAAAGGGTTCAATAGAACCCTTTAATAAGTAATATTTATTAAAATTCGCAGTCATTAAGAAGCAGGATCGATTATTTTTAGTTTTTGACGTGCCAGTGCATTTAACTCTTCACTATCGGCCAGTTCCCATCCCTCTTGGCCCAGCATGCGGGTCATATATTGTTTATTATATAGAAAACTAAAAATGATTTGCCACAATCCGCAAGTCAGAAATGATACAATAAAATGTAAAATAGCAATACCTATTTCCCCACGAAAAAGGGGGACAAACCAACCAAAAAATAGATAGGTCCAGCTGTAACCAACATATCCATTTTTGATCATACCAGAGGTTTTATTTTTAATACGAACTGCTTGTGCCATGATATTTTGTCTTATTTGTTAGGAAATAAATCTTAATATTCTCAATTTCTACATCAAGTCAAATTATTTGATAATCAAATAATAGTTTTATAAGAAGCGGTGTAAATTAGACATGTTTTTGAAATTAATATATCCTTCAAATAAATTGATTGTGATGAAGATATAATTTATGCCTGTTATGGTATAATACTGAAATCAATGATTGTTAAATAAAAGGGGACTAAAAACGTGGCTGCTGCAATGATCCTTTTATCTGTTTGTTTAGCATTGTTGATAATGTTCTCCATTTTCTTTTCATTATGGGACGTTTTAGTCGGACGTTGGAGTAAGACGGAACGTAAGCGTGAAGAACAAGAAGACAAAGAGCGATTTGATTATGAATAATTAGTGTTATGAAGATAAAATTGTGGCGTAGCAGTGATTAAGTTAGGTCAGATTGATCTGTTTACTATCAAGTTATCAGAGGCTAAATGTTTCAAATTGGGTTAATTCGTCATCCTCCTGTTAATGTACCCAAAGGATTGTGCTACGGGCATTCAGATGTTCCCTTGCAAGAATCGTGGCAAGATTATGCTGTTTTACCTAATGGTTTTCATGTAGATCATATTTTTTCTTCCCCTGCCTTGCGCTGTTTTGATTTAACCCGTGAATTTGCCAAGCGTTATCAGATATCATATCAGTCGGATGCAAGATTGTTGGAATTCGATTTTGGAGAGTGGGAGGGCAAACTATGGGATCATTTACCAAAAGAATTAATTGATGAATGGGCAAAGGATCCTTGGGGGTGGCAAATACCAGGGGGTGAAAATGGGCAGGCTCTTTTAAAGCGTGTTACCGAGGTGTGGGACGAGATCAAGCAATTACGACAGAACATATTAATCGTTTCTCACGGTGGTCCACTTCGTTTACTGCGACAAATTGTCCAAAACCAGCAGGTTGAACTGCTGGGTCCGTTGCCAGATTTTGGTGCATTAGAAATTTTTAATTTTTATGACTAAGAAAATAAACTGCCCAAGATTAGTATCGTTGTTGCGGTAAGTGTTTGTGTTGCCCCCAAAATATCCCCTGTGTATCCATTAATGTGACGACAGGCCAAGATGCTCATACCCCATCCAATAATTGCGCAGCAAAGAACCGTTATGAAAGCAAAATGCCAAGGATATATAAAAAAGGGAACTATCGCACAGATTATAAGATTGGAAAAAACAGCAGGTTTAGGAACAGCAGATAATTGAGTTGCCATCCCGTTATTACGTGCAGGGTTACCATAATAAATTGGAATAATAATTGTGCATCGAGATAATATGGCGCTCAGAATGATCGTTTCAGTGGCGTGTACAATATGCTTGGTTAAATCAGCTAATGCGCTGGCTTGTAGGCCCAAGATGATTATTAGGGTTAATGCCCCGTAACTGCCCAAACGGCTATCTCGCATGATAGAGAGTTTATGTTCTTTATCTTTGCCTCCCCCCAGTCCGTCGGCTGTATCGGCCAATCCGTCCTCGTGCAAACCCCCAGTAATCAATAATTGAAAGCCAAGGGTAGCAAAAGCAACAATCCAAGGTGATAATCCAATATGGATAAGAACAACAAAGAAAAAGGCTGCAATTACTCCCAGCAATAACCCCACAACTGGCCATGTCCATACAGCTCTGGCAAAAGAAAAAGGAAAATCTGGCCGATATAACCAACCCACAGGAAGGCGCGAGAAAAAAGAAATTCCACAGTAGAGATCGGCGTGAATTTTACGTAAAATGGCTCACGATCCTTGGTTTGGAGGAAGACCAGCATCTTTATAACGGCTCATACCTGTATAACAAGCCAAGGCCCCTTGAAAAATAGGAATAACTAAGGCCGCTCCTGATCCTTCTCCTAGGCGCATGTTAAAGGCGACCAAGGGATAAAGGTTTAAATTTCCAGCTAACAATAAATGTCCTTTTTCTGCGGACAGATGACTAATCTTTGTATGATCAAGTCCAGTAGGATTTAATCTTTGTAATGCAGCAACGGCACTGGTACAAACAAAACCATCAAGAATAACAGGAATATTTAAATGACGGGCGGCGAGGGCTGCCCCTAATAATGCTGCATGTTCATACCCCCCTAAGTGACGGCAAACTTCTAGGGGATCCTCTAAAATGTCTTTGTGCAAAGCCAAGGCACTGTTAACGGCATTTTGTTTATTAGCAACATGGTCTGCACCAGTACTGGTGCCTTTACTGACCCATTGCGCACCATCCCCTCCGAAAAGGGCAGCACTTAAGGCTGCTGCGATGGTTGTGTTTCCGATTCCGACTTCTCCTAGACAAAGTAAGTCGATATTGGGGGTAACTGCATTGTAACCAGTCTCTACAGCTTTCAAGAATTCTTCTTCGCTCATGGCGGGGTATTTACAAATATTTTGAGTTGGCTTCAGATCATGTACGGGGATAATTCGTAATTCTGCGTTGGCAGTATTAGCCAGTTGATTAATGGCGGCATGCCCTTGGTTCATCTGATTGATCATCATCTGGGTAATGACGGGATCATAAGGCGTAACATTTTCTTCTGTTACCCCATGATTGCCAGCAAAAACAATAATACAGACACGATTTAGTGTCGGTGTTGTTTTCCTTTGCCATGAAGCTAACCATGCCACCAAGTTTTCAAGCTCGCCTAGACTGCCAGGGGGTTTAAGAAGTGTCTTTTGATGATTATACGTTGCTTGAGCAGCGTCATCATCTTTGGAAGGAATTTCTGTGCATGCTTGTCTAAGATGTTGAATAGATTTAAATTGTTTCATGGTTGTACTGCAATACTATGGAAAAAACAGCCTGTGCTTAAATGGCGCCGTCCCCCTTCGGGACCGATGGGATTACCTGTACCATCGCTGAGCTCAGCATAAGGAAGATCGTTGCCAGGGTCAATAACCGTTGCATAGTGAAATTCATGACCGTGAATGATATGGCAATGTCCTTGATGGGTAATAGTGGCACGACGATATCCCAAATGAATCTTGCGGTTTTCATAACTACAACTATGGCTTAGCAATCCAGTCATATTATGGGAAATACCATCTTTATCAATTAGTCTTTGCCCCATGACCATATATCCCCCACATTCACCATGCACAGCTTTGTGTTGGGCAAATAATTGTAATCCTTTAATAAAGCGATCTGCATTTGCCAATTGCCCTGCATATAGTTCGGGATATCCCCCTGGCAGCCAACAACAATCACAATCATGAGGTGGTGGCATATTATCCATAGGGGAAAAAAAATGTAAGGAAGCGCCTTGTTGCCGCCATCCATCAAGGAGGTGTGGATATATAAAGCTAAAAGCAATATCTTTGGCAATGGCAATTCGTTGTCCAGGTGGCGGGATAGCAACGATATTTTGATTAAAATGGGGCAAGGTCAAAGGGCTGTGCAGCGATAATAATGCTTCGATATTGACGTGTTTTTCAATAATATCAGCCAAATAATTTAAATGTTTGTCCAAGTCAGGATGTTCTTTGGCTTGAATTAATCCTAAATGGCGTGTGGGTAAATGTAATGATGGATCCCGTGGGATAGATCCCAAGACAGGGATCCCAATACGTTTAAAAGCGGCTTCTGTACTGGCATGATGTCTGGGCGAGGCAACATTATTAAAAATTACCCCTTTGACGTGGATATCAGGATGAATGGTGGCAAAACCATAAGCTGTGGCTGCTGCGGACTGGGCTTGCCCTGTAATGTCTATAACTAAAATGACAGGTAAATGATACCGTATAGCCAAATCGGCACCACATCCGCGTTGTCCATCTTGGGTTTCAATACCATCGAAAAACCCCATTGAAGATTCAATGATAGTTAATTCCGAATCTTGTATGGTTTTAATAAAAAGATTATCCAGTAACGTGTGTGGCATGGCCCAACTATCAAGGTTGAACGAGGTTTTTTGTGTTGCTACCTTGTGAAAAGCTGGGTCAATGTAGTCGGGCCCTGATTTTGCAGCACGAACATTAATGTTTTGGCGTCTTAATGCTGTTAGCAATCCCAAAGTAAGGGTTGTCTTGCCACTGGAGGATTTGGGGGCAGCGATGATGAACCCCTTTGCGTTTTGATCAGAATAGGTCATAGTTTGATAGTGAAAGGATCCTAAATGGTGGTACAAGATAGTAAAAGATTGCGTTATGGATGGACAACGGGTGCTTGTGCAGCTGCTGCGGCGAAAGCTGCATATATAGCATTACATAATGGTTTTTTTACAAATTGGGTAGAGATTACCTTGCCACAGGGTAAAAAAGTTATCTTCCAAATTCAAAGGCAAGAAATTATTAATAAAAATTGTGCTATTGCCTCTGTGATTAAAGACGCAGGGGATGACCCTGACGTAACTCACAATGCTGAAATTACTGTGAAAATCACCAAAATTACAACGGGGTCAGGGGTGGTCTTTAAAGCAGGTCCTGGGGTAGGGGTGGTAACAAAAGCTGGATTACCTTTGCCTGTTGGTGAACCTGCAATTAATCCTGTGCCCAGACAGATGATTATTCGAGCATTATCAGAAGTCATTCCCAATCCAGATATCGAAGTTATGATTAGCGTTCCCAATGGGCAGCAATTAGCACAAAAAACGATGAATCCAAGGCTTGGGATCATAGGAGGATTATCTATTTTAGGGACGACTGGGATCGTTGTACCATTTTCTTGTGCGGCATGGATTGCCAGCATTCATCGTGGGATAGATGTTGCCCGTGCTGCGGGAATCGATCATTTGGTCGCCTCCACGGGAAATGTATCTGAAACTGCGGCTCGGCAGTTATATCCATTGCCAGAAAGTGCTTTTATTGAAATGGGTGATTTTATCGGCGGGGTATTAAAATACCTAAAAACACATCCTGTTCGGCGTTTAACTTTGGCTGGTGGGGTGGCAAAGATGACTAAACTAGCGCAAGGGCATTTTGATTTACATTCAAAACGATCTTCTGTTGATTTTGTTTTGTTGTCACAGTGGGTTAAGCAACTTGGGGGCAGCGATGATTTAGTTGAAAAGATTATTAATGTTAATACAACAGCTCAAGTTTTTTCGCTGTGTCAGCATAAAATTAAACTTGCAGATTTTATTGCTCAAAAAGCACTTGAACAGGTAAAAGAAGCTCTTTTCCCTGTGAATATGCAGTTGGATATACTGCTTTTTGATCGCAATGGTGTATGCCACGGACGTGCGTAATATCTATAAGTTTTACTTATAATACAACTTACATATTTGAATAATGTTTTATTGATAACGGTTAAGTTAATTTGTTTCAAGCGGTTACTTATTTTGTACGCACGTTCAGATTAAATCCATTGTTGCCAGGTCTCATAGTTAATAAATCTATAAAGATAAATTAATAAAAGTATAATTTTTAAAAAAACATAACTATTGACTAAAAGATAAAATTAATATTTTTATACCTAAATAAATTATTAATAATTACTTAAAATATATTTCGATTTTGTAATGAATTGTTGGTTATTATTAACAATTCAAATTGTTTTGGTGTTTTAATATTATTAATAAAGTTAATAGTCTAGGTTTTAAAAATATGGCTGAAGAAATAAACAAATTGATTATAAATACTGGAGACGCCGATTTTCCTGTTGATGAAAGTGTATTCGACACGGATACTGCGATTGCAGGCGTGATTGCACCAGCGTCAAATTTGCCTACGCTTCCTGAAGTTTTGTTATCAGAAAATACAAATTATAATCTGGTTTCCAGTCAGTCTGGAGCTGTGCAAAGCATTCAAGACACAATATTCATGTACGATGATGACGCTACCGACCCAATAAAATTGAGTTTTACGGGATGGGGGAACAGTGCTCAGAGCGTACAATCAGCTACCCCCCAAAATATAGTAAATAATTCATTCAGTTTTACAAATAAACCTGTTCACTTAGTTTTTGGAAAATTCTTAACAATTAACCAAAATGGTTTTGATTTGCATGATGGTTCGACGTTTCAGATAACCAATTATTATGGTGGAATAAACAGTACTTCTTATGGGCAAATTCGAGCCGGCTTTACCAACAATAGGGTTGACCTTGGCAATAATTCAGAATTTAAATTCGTTTTAGATACAAGTTACTATACGGACAAAGGTTCGGGAAGTATCAATGCTTATGATTTTTCTGGAAATATATTAACATTAGGTAATAATACCAACGTTAATTTAAGCCTTGGCACCGATCTCCCTGGATTAGGCAAGACCTTTGTTGGTATACCTGTTTATACGAATAATGTATTCTTTTTGTCAGAGAATAGTACGTTAACTTTTGGTCAATCTTATACTGTTTCTGACCAAAATAAGATTTATGTAGCTTCTAATAGTACAATTAATTTTCAAAACAATCATCTTTCTTCGATGAATAGCCCTGTCTACGGAACTTTCGAGGGTAAAAAATCAGTTCAGTCTCTAGTAGGCGGTACAAATGCTACTAGTCAATGGGGAAGTAATAATCAGTTTTATGTTGATGCTGGCACATCTAACGTGACGATTAATGTCGAAGCAGGGTTTAATTTCACCATTCCCACATGGGATACGGGGATTAATAGCACTGTTAATTTTTCTGGTTCACTTAACCAAAACAGTCTTAATAAGACAACTGTTCAAGTGGGGGATGGATCAACATTCAATCTTATTGGAGCAACGTCATCAATAAATAGCACGACTTTTAACTTAGGCAAAGGTTCTTCACTGACTATTGACAAAGACGTATTGTTGGCAACAGTAAACAAGTCGGGATCTTATTTCCCAGGTGCTGCAACAGTTTATTATAAAGATCCAAATACAAAAACCGTTGTCAATAATGATCCTAATTTTTATAATGCGGTAGGAGGTATTTATAATTCAACGGTTAATTTTTCCAACGGGGATAAGGATACAAGGCTGACTATCGGAAACCTACAATTAACAGCAGGTAAAGAATTAACCTATCTTCTTGCTATTCAGGGGTTTGATGCTGATCATGGCAATATTTTATTGGAAAATTTAAATGGATTTCAAATTGATACAGTTCAATTTTTCAATCAAAGTCCTGAAGGCTCAGCCGCTAATAGCAACGCCTATGTAAAAATAAATTTCATTAATGATGCAGGTGAAACAGCAGTCCTTAATTTGAAAATGGACGTACATGGGCAGTTATATTATATCCCAATTACAGATGGATCAGGTAATGTTGTTTCTTATGAAATCCTGGTTTGCTTTAATGAAGGAACGTTGATCCAAACAATTGATGGGGTTAAACCAATCGAGACTCTCCAAAGAGGGGATATGATAAAAACCAAGGATGGTGCACGAGCTGTTACATGGGTTGGACATAAATTCAAACGATTAAATCAGTTCAGTAAAAAAGAAGATCATTTGGTTTTAATAAAGAAAGACGCTCTTGCAGACAATATACCTTGCAGAGATTTGAGGGTGACAGCAGAACATTGTTTATACGTTGATGATAAACTTGTTCCTGCACGTATGTTGGTGAATGGTACAAGTATAACTTATGATTTTGAAATGCAATCCTATACCGTTTGGCATGTGGAATGTGCAAAGCATCAAATTATATTTGCGGAAAATGTCCCTGTTGAAAGCTATCTTGATACAGGAAATCGATATACGTTTGAAGGTTGTGAAAACGTTTCGTCAGTTTATCAAGCAGATAAATGGCAATCTGAAGCCGTAGCAGAGCTTTGCACTGATGCTTCGTTTGTTGAACCTATTTGGAAACGTTTTCACCAACGTGCAGTCGATTTAGGTTTTTCAAAATGTATTGAAAAAAACCTAGAAGAGAACGATATGCCAAACCTATATCTTTGTTTGGATGATGGGCAGATTGTGAATCCTATCGATATTCAGGATCAGGTTTACAGTTTCTCTTTGAACAGGCCTACAGAATTCGTCAGTATTATGTCGTATGTCTCTAAACCAGAGGAAATATTTGGCAGCTTTGTTGATGATCGCCGAAAACTAGGCGTTGCAGTAGGGTCTGTTCAACTAATTTCTTCAAGTGGTCGCGAAGTATCAATTGATTATCATTTGGCGAACAATAATGTGGTTGGTTGGTACGGTTTGGAAGGCCAAGGCATCCAATATCGATGGACAAAAGGATGTGCATATTTGCCTCTTGACTTAGATTTGATGACGGAAGATACGTATACATTACGCATTCAGGTTGTTTCAACTTTACCTAAATATTTCAAAGAAACAGTAAATTACGATTTTCTATTTAAAAAAGTTTCGTAAATATTGGTAATAGTGACAAGGTTGTATGTGATTTACAGCCTTGTCATTGTAAATAGTGTGGCTTCGTAGTCAATTTGAAGTGTTATATTTACGTTAGGTTCTATGTAAAAAATATAAAATCGATCGGCATAACTCATAATGTCCTTTTATATTAGTATTCCTTAAAACGGCGATGATAGTTGGGGCGGTACAAGGCACTTTCTTGTGAATGCTCGTTAGATAATGCAGGGCCAACCATAATCAAGGCGGTGCGCTCAATGGGATTTCGTTGTAATTGTTGGATAATGGTTTCCAATGTCCCTTGTAAAATATGTTCGTTGGGCCAAGTAACGCGCGCAGCAACGACAATAGGGCACGTTTTGCCATAATAGGGCACTAATCGTTCGACAATTTCATCAAGACGATGAATGGCCAAATGTAAAATTAACGTGGTCCCTGTTTGTGCGTAGGTTTCCAGTTTTTCTTTTTCCGGCATTGTGGAGGCACGCCCAGAAATACGGGTTAAAACAATAGATTGCGCAACCTCGGGTATGGTTAATTCTTTTTCGATGATGGATGCTGCTGCAGAAAAAGCAGGGACACCAGGGGTCAAGGTATAAGGGATACGATTTTTTTTCAAACGACGGATTTGTTCAGCAACTGCACTATATAAGGATAAATCACCAGAATGCAGACGTGCTATATCCAAACCTGCTTGGTGGGCTTTAATATATTCTGCCTCGATTTGATCAAGGTCCAGTGCCGCAGTATCAATTAATGTGGCATTTGCAGGACAAAAAGATAACATTTCCTTGGGAATAATTGATCCGGCGTATAAGCAGATTTTGCATTCAGACAGGATTTTATACCCTCTAAGGGTTAATAGGTCTGCAGCCCCAGGGCCTGCACCAATAAAATGAACAGTCATAGAAATTTTTAACCTTTTACAGCAACGGAAATGGTAAATTTGTTATAAATGATTTTAGGGATCAGTAAACGATCATTTTTATTCATAAGTGCCAAGACACAAGCCTCTGCCACAGCTCCAAGGCCAGTGTGACGATAAGAAGCTTCTGAAAAATGGCTGCATTTAGGCTGTAAATCAATCAGTATTTTTGTGGAAATTAGATAAATAGGTGTCGATGTTAATTTTTTTAACTCGTGAATATTCAGATCATTTTGTTTAAATGCAGGTAAAGCAATATCCGTTGCTTGATATTGATGTTCTTGCAAGAATTTATTTAAGGTTTGAAATAATTCAATAGCAGATGCTTTCTTTGAAAACCCCATACCAATAATTGCTGATTGTAAGGGGGGAAAAGATTTTATGCGATTGTCACAAATAATGGGTTGCATCTTTATAAATTTTAAAAATATGCTTACTTCTTCATAATAGTTTGTTCTGTTTCTAATGTAAATTGTTGGAATCTGGATTTATTTTTTCTATAGGAACTAACTGGTTTCCTTGAATTGTAAATATAAGCAGCTGTTATCGTTTTTGCAAAAAAAATGATGTGATTAGTAGGCGCATTTTGTATCTCTTTATCATCTGGGGTTACATATATAGTTGAGATAATAATTGATCCACAAGCAGGCAGTAATGTTAATTCTTTGAATAATACGAGGGATGACCTTCATGAAGGATCGGATATGTTTATATGGTTACCGTTATGAGGGTTTTTTGAAATAGAAAGAGGTTGTTAGATGCGTCATGGCCTCTAGAGGAATTTTTAAATCTTGATTGGTGTTATTTTTAATACTGATATCTAACTATACTAACTATAGTGTTTCTTTTTTCGAATAAATACATTGTGGATTATCAGGGCAGCTTACGGATGAACTAAGCAAATTACCATCTTTGCTAGTAATATTGTATGCTTTGCTTGGTTGAATAGCAAAAAGAGTTATGGCAGATAACAATCCAATGATTTGTTTTGACTTGTTTAAATAACATTGTATCGACATCATATTTTTATACTTTATTAAGGCTTCTGAACAACATATTGAGTAATAGCACGTGCAGGTTTAAATCCATGATAGCTTCCCAAAGATTCATAATGTTCAATATGTAAACGTGTGATCTCACCCCCCCATTTTTCTTTGGCTTTGAATAACAAAAGGTCGCCTTCAATTGTTACGGAATTGATAACAAGTCTGCCCAATGGACGCAAAGCATTCCAAACTGTTTCTAGTAGATCTGGCGAGGTTAATCCCCCTCCAATAAATACCGCATCAGGAGGGGGCAGGTCTGGCAATATTTCAGGGGCTTTCCCTTTAATAATTTGTAAGGATGGCACCCCAAGGCGAACAGCATTTTCCTTGGCACGATCGGCACGATCTGCACGAGCTTCAATGGCAATGGCTTTGCATGTTGGGTGTGTTAACATCCATTCTATGGCAACAGATCCAGAGCCTGTTCCAATATCCCATAACACAGCACCAGGATAAGGTTGTAATGCAGATATTGTATTGGCACGAATGGCTTGTTTGGTTAATTGCCCATCATTTGCAAACCAATGATCCTGGCGGCCGTGGGTAAATGGAAGTGGGCAAAAATTATCCAGCTCTAAAGCAATGATATTTAATGGATGAATATCTTTAGGAAGTGTATCTGTGGAGGAAAGAGCCATAATATGTTCATCGTTACCTCCTAGTGCTTCTAGGATATAAAAATGCTTATAAGAAATATTCCATTCTTTTAAAATGTTATGGACTTTATGAGGTGTTTCTTCATTAGCGGACAGAATGAATAAGCGTCTATTGGGGGTCAGGGCAGGGCGTAATGTTTCAATAGGTCGTCCACATAAAGAAACCGTTTGTATATCTTGTCCATACCATCCTAAACGATTACATGCCAGTGTACAAGAGGAAATTGCAGGGAAGCTTTCCCATTCTGCAGGTTTTAATGTTTTAATAGCTAAAGGCCCAATACCATACCAAAACGGGTCTCCAGAGGCTAAAATCACTACAGGATTTGGTTTATACTCTAAAATCTTTTGTAAGGAAGATGTAATGGGATTTGACCACGTTTCTTTTTCCCCTTGAATTAACGAATTCGCATGGGCAAGATGGCGTTTCCCACCAACGACAAGGGAGGCAGTACGCAATCGATTTTTGGCAACTGAAGCAAGCGAGCCTATGCCATCTTCTCCAATACCAATAATGCTAAGAAACGGATGTGTCATGGGTGTTTGTCATTTTGTTTTATAAAAAGGATTATTTTTAACATTTTTAGTATTTTATTGAAGATATAAAATGACGAATAAACAATATTAATATTTGATAGGAATTATTTTATTAAATGTTAATAATAAAATATTTGACTATTTAAAATGAATTATATTTATTACCTTTAGTAATGAATATAAGGAGTTGTTATGAGTCAATTTACAACAAAGCTCTGGACCTGGGGCCGTAAGTTAGCATCTTCTATTATTGATGATGTAAACGAAGTATTCAATTTTTTAGGCATTAGTCAAGCAGTCAGTTTTATAGCTTCATTGCCAGATAATATCATTAATAACACAACCCATACAGATTTATCTGTTTTAAAAAATGATTACTCAATTGCAGCGCCAGTGGATCAGGATCTGGATAAGACTCCAACGGTTTCACAATTTTTAAATGCTGCGAATACAGAATATTCTATTAATGGTTATCCTGATGGTATGACACCTTTTTTAGTTGATGGTAAGCAGCTGGCAATACAAAATAAAATATCAGGAATGGCTGCTAAGGTTTGGGTTACAGATCAAAAACAAGTGATCATTGCGTTTCAAGGTACTGGTGGGGGTGATAATTTAATCATAAACCCATTAATGACAATCAGTCAGGTCGCATCCGATATTCAGGTGTGGAATCAAGAAGTATCGGTAGCAGAGAAAGATGCCTTAAATTTCACCAAATATGTTGTGCATCAAGCCCAATTACAAGGGTATTCCACCAATGATGTGTTTTTAACTGGTCATTCATTGGGCGGTATAGAGGCTTCTTACGTAGCTCAACAAACTGGATTAGCAGGGATGGCATTCGAGTCAACAGGAATTCCTGAATCAGCAACCGCAAAAGGAAATGGGGATAATTTTATCAGTCTTGTTACCTATGGTGATCCTGTTGGTGAATATGCGTCTGATACTCAGGGACAATCACCCTTTGTAACCTCTATGACCCCTGGATCAGAAGGCAAGTTTAACCATTATGGCCAGGTCGTATTTGTCGGTGATAAGGCGGACAGTGCTGCTATGCAGGGGAAATTAGACGATTGGAATGCAAATAGTTTCAAAAATGTTTTTAGCCTTTTAGATGTCATTCCCGATTTCTTAAGATTTCATTTACCAGGTACACAAGCTGCGGACATAGGGGCAAAGCTAGACCCTTACTCTTTGTTGTATGATACGATTGTTACTCAACACGGGGCTGTTGTTCCAATTGCAAATGATACTCTTGCGCAGGTACGTGATGATGTTTTACAATTATCAGGACTGCAATATTAACAAGAGTAAAGCACAAGTATGCTGGTTCATTATAAAAAAAAATATTAATTTTAGGTGGCACAACTGAAGCTATTCAGTTGGTAGGAGGAATATCCACAGATAATAAATACGACGTTATTTATTCTTTGGCGGGTGTTACAAAAGCACCCGCTTTTCCTCCACAAGTTACTACCAGAGTTGGTGGATTTGGGGGGGGCGTTAAGATGGCACAATGGGTACAGGACCATCAAATTGATGGTATTATTGATGCCACCCATCCATTTGCCCAGCAAATTACCAATAATGCGTTTCAAGTCGCACAAATTACCCAGATTCCTTATTTACGTTTAGAACGTCCTGCATGGGAAAAACAAACTGGCGATCGATGGTTAGAGGTTAATTCCGTGTCGGAGACGGTAGAGGTGTTGGGGCAACATCCTCAGCGGGTTTTTTTGACGATTGGTCGTAAGGAGATATTGCCATTTAAAGCATGTTCTGTACAACATTCTTATGTGATTAGAAGTGTCGATTATCCTGATAAAGTTTATATCCCACAAAATTCCCATATTATACAGGCAAAGGGTCCTTTTCTTTTATCTGACGAGTTAATGTTGTTAAAACAGTTTGACATTAATTGTATTGTCAGTAAAAATTCTGGTGGTGAAACGATTTACGCAAAAATTATTGCTGCACGGCAATTAGGAATTCCTGTCATCATGGTAAAAAGACCTACCATGCCTTGTATGCCAACGATAAACTCGTGGCAGGAAGCCTATCAACAAATTAGCCAAATTTTTGGATAATTTAAGAAACAGGCGTATAGTTTTTAAATAGAGTATAATGTTTATAATATGGGATAAGACAAATGCTAAGACGATTACAGTATATCGTTCTTACAACTAGCTTTCTAATTCAAATTCCTTGTGGTTATGCAGATCCTAAAGAGGATGAAATTAATCTTCAAAGATTAAAAGAACATGCTGCGAAAGGGAATGCGACGGCTCAATATAATTTGGGAATTCTTTACGATAGCGGGAATGGAGTTCCGGCAGATAAAGTCATTGCAAAGCAATGGTATGAAAAAGCAGCGAAACAAGGGATTATGGAAGCCCAGTATAATTTGGCCATTATGTATGATACGGGGCAGGGTGGGGCCTTAGATCCTGTTAAAGCAGCTGAGTGGTATAAACTGTCGGCAGGGCAGGGATATGCGCCTGCGCAATATAATCTTGGAATGGCATATGAATATGGGCGTGGGGTCTCTAAGGATGATGCCAAAGCCTTTCAATGGTTAAGGCAGGCAGCTTTGCAGGGGGACAAAGATGCGGAATATAATATGGGTGTTTTATATTATGACGGAATAGGGGTTTCTCAAAATTACTCTACTGCTGCAAGGTGGTTAAGGCATGCGGCGTATCATGGTGATGTTAATGCTCAATACGATTTGGGTGAAATGTATTGGCAAGGGCAAGGCGTAACAAAAAATATTGCTAGAGCTCAAGCTTATTTTAAGCAAGCATGTTCACAACAATTGACAAAAGCATGTCGTGCATATCGTAAGATTAAACGCAACGCAGCCATAAACAATAAATGATAATTTAATATATTATTATTATGGTTAGAATAGTGACGTTTTGCAATTTATGTATGATGTGATGGTCGATTTCAGATAAAGTTAATGACTAGAATGTTTTGAACAAGGATATAATGGCCAATCTATTTTTCTTACTTTTTGGTAATAGATCTTGGGGTATAAAACCATGGATTACAATCAGATAAGGGTTGAATCACTCTGCTATATCGACTGCCAATAATAACCAAGGTTTGCATATCCCCCATTGAAGATTTGGCATTTTTTAACGTGGTTAATTCAATATGTTCATCTTTCCTTGATATTGCACGACAAAAAGCCACTGGAATATCAGTAGGCAATTCCTTTCGCAACAGGTCAAACGCAGTGTCTAATTGCCAAGGGCGTGCTTTAGAAACAGCATTATAGAGGGCGATAACAAAATCTGCCTGTGCTGCTAATTTCAATCGGTGCAGGATTAACTCCCATGGTTTTAGATTGTCTGACAATGAAATTGCACAAAAATCATGCCCTAAAGGTGCCCCCAACCGTGCCGCGGCGGCAAACATAGCGGATATACCAGGTAATACGGTTACTTGGATTGTTTTAAGAGAAATATCTCCTTGGTCGATGGCCTCGAAAACAGCACTGGCCATTGCAAAAACACCTGCGTCACCTGACGATACAACACCCACCCGGTGACCTTGTTGTGCCAGGGTTAATGCATGATGGGCGCGGTCTAATTCTTGGCGATTATCGGTACCATGTTTGCGCACGGTGTTTGGTACTTCAACACGTTCTACATAAGGGCCGTAACCAACGATATCAGTCAACGTGGGTAAAAGGGATAATACTTCTAAAGTTAGTAAATTTTGATCCCCAGGACCAAGGCCAATGATATATACATGTCCATTTATCATAACGTTGTATTATCCAGTAATTAAAATCAGAGAAAAATAAGGGGCATGTTCTTGGGTTAATTCAGTCATGGGTAAAATGCGTTGGTTAAGTTGCGTACCACGTTCAATATAAACAGCTTTGTTTAATAAATCTGTTGTTTGCAATGCTGATTTAACTTTTGCTAAATGACGACCAATTTTCATAATAACTACGGAATCACTATGGTATAATTTATCTGTCAATTGTTCTAGTGGCAGGGTTGCAGGAATAACGGTTAAGGTTTGCTCATATTTGACGATGGGTAATTTTGCGGCACTCCAACATCCATTCATTGCACAGATACCAGGGACGATTTCCGTGGTATAAGTTGGTGATAATCGCTCTAAAATATACATAGCCGAGCCATAAAGCAATGGATCTCCTTCACATAGTAAATTGACCGTTTCGCCTTGATCTAGATGATGTTGAATATGATGTGCAGATTGATCGTAAAATTGTTGTAAAGCCTGTTTATATTCAATATGTTTATGCGGAATCTCTGTTGTTATGGGATATTCAAAACGCAGTTCTTGATGAGTATTGGTAATGAATTCTTGGGCAATGTGCCTGGCATGCCCTTTTTCCCCCTTTTTTGCGAAATAAGCAAAAATAGAATGGCTGCGTAATAGGCGTTCTGCTTTTCTGGTAACTAGTTCTGGATCACCAGGTCCCATACCTAAAATATTCAGTTTTCCCTGCATGTTACAATTCCTGCTTCTGAGCAATGGCATTTACGGCTGCAACGGCCATGGCACTGCCCCCTTGTCGTCCTTTAACAATTAAATAAGGAATTTTATTCCACTCAACTAAGGCATCTTTTGATTCTGCAGCCCCTACAAATCCAACGGGCATGCCAATAATCGCTGCTGGGGCTGGAATTTTTTTTACTTCTAGCAAGTTAATTAAATGAAATAGGGTGGTTGGTGCATTTCCCACAACAACAACGCTACCTTCCAATGCATCCCCCCATAAATGGATGGCTGCAGCTGAACGGGTATTTTTTAGGTCGCTGGCAAGAGATGGGGTCTGCGGATGATTTAGCGTGCAAATAATAGTATTATTGGCGGGTAATCTGCGTTTAGTAATACCATGTGCGACCATTTCTGCATCACAAAAAATGGGTTTTCCAGCTTGTAATGCAGTTTCTGCACAATGAACAAAATCGTGATGAAATAAAATATCTTTGGTAATTTCAGTACGGCCACAGGCATGAATGATTCTGACGACGATACGGGATTGATCTTTGTCAAAAATGGATAAATCAGCCTCACTACGAATAGCGGCAAAGGATTTTTTGTAAATGGCCTGACCATCATGGATATAATTATACAAAGACATTACGATTTTTTCTTACAAAGTAGAAGATGAGTGCGTTTTTAGCAAACTTATGATTTCTGTCAAATTAAGATCTTGATAAGAGGTTTTTTCAGTCGCCTTGCCATCAAAGATTAGGTTATATCCAGTCGATGTTGCGCACAAAGTGATCGGGTTTGATTGTGGTGATGCACACCCTTTGGCACATCCCGATAGATGTATAGGGGCTGTATAAGAGGATAAATGGGGTAATAAACGGGTGATATCTTTTAAGGTTGGCTGTTGTCCCTGAATACAAAAAGGTTTACCAGGACATAAGATAACGTTCAGGCGTGGATCTTCTGGGGTGATTATAAAATCTGTAAGGGATGACAAATTACGAGTAGAACAATTGGGTAAAATTATGCTGTGCCAAGGGGTAAGTTGTAAGGTGGCATTGCCAAATTGTTGGGCGATCACTCCCAAATGTTGTAGCTGTGTCGCTGTTAATAGACCAAAGGGGATACCCACATGTATTCCGATATCTTTAATGTCCCCAACTGGGGGTGTGGTCATTATTTTTGGGGTATAGGTAAAGGTTGGATATGATGTTTGATCTAAAAAGAGTTGCGCGTTTTTTGGATCTATTAAACGTTTAATGTTGTTATTGATACAAAACTGTAAAATTTCCAAAGCAATATAGGGCGCTGTTTGAACATCACAAGCGATCACAGAGGGATAACGACCTAGTTGGATACACCATTTGTGATGGTGGGCGCGAATATTAATATCGCTATAATGTTGATCCAAGGAAAATTGTCCCTGACCATCGACTAAAAAGCTGAATTTCCCAGATAAAGGATGCAGTTGGCAATTTTGTAAAATCAGATCTTGCAAGGTCACGGCCAGGTTTTTTGTTTCTGGGTGACATAAAGGATCAAGATCAGTAAAAGGAGAAATTAGGAAGTTTCGTTTTTCTTCTGTTTTTAAATCGGGAGAGGCTAGATGGTGCTCTACAATGGATGGGATAAGGTGGGATATATCCTTTGGGCTAAAACCACGCAGCTGTAAATTGGCTTTTTGGGATATATTCATATAACCATTGCCATAATCTTTGGCAATTTGAGCAATAAAAAATGCTTGATCGCTGGTGATGGACGAGAAAAAAGGTTTAATGCGGCATAAAAAACCGTCCCCTGTTTCCATAGGCCGATATAAAGATGGACACCAGCCACGGCGTATATTATTCACGGTCTTGCTCCAATATCATGGCCACACTGTTAGATTTCGGATGCCATAATCCACGATCTCTTGCCTCTGAAAAACGACGGAGCATGGTTCGGTATGCTGCAAGATTGGCATCTTTTAAAAAAGATCGAACCGTATCGTCGCCCAATGTCGCTTCAAAAACTAAATTAAATTGCTGATCAAAACGGTGGGGCAGGGTTGCTGAAAACGCAAATAATGCATCAACAGAACGGGCAATCTCACCCGCCCCGCGATAGGAATGATTCATCATGGAGTGTATCCATGTTGGATTGGCTGCCCGTCCACGGGTGATGCGGTTAACCTCCTCGACCAACAATCTGATTTTGGGAGCTTCGGGTGTGGATGTGTCTGCATGATATAAGGTTGGTTGGTTATTGAATAATTGAGCTGCTGCTGCAAATCCTCCTTCGTGGGCGGCATAATCGGGACTGTCTAATAAATCAATTTCACTGTGATCTTGGGTATGTATAAATGCCTGTGTGGTTTTCAAACGATCAGATAGGCCCTGTTCATCATATTCTCCAGTTTTATGGCGACCATAAGCATAAGAAGAATTTTTAATCCATAATTCGCCCAACTCTTTTTGTTCCTGCCAGTTGCTAGTCGTTAAATTATCCTCGATCCCTGTTCCATAGGTCCCTTGGGCAGTGCCATAAATTCGTGTGGGGATTTGATTATTGGAGGGGGAATGTTGATACAAACCTGCTAATGGATTCCAGAATTCGTCTTCATCACGTGTGGCGATGGCTTCAACAGTTTGATCAAATGTATTGATTTGTGCCTCGAATGCATCTCGAAAAAAACCCGAAATGCGCAAGGTTACATCCACGCGGGGGCGATCCATTTTGGCCAAAGGAAGGATTTCAACCGCCGTAACCCGACCCGAGGTTGGGTCCCAAATGGGTTGTGCGCCCATTAAAATATAGGCAAGGGCTAGATCTTCCCCACCTGTGCGTAAATTGGTACTGCCCCACAGATCAATGACAATCGTGCGTAAATGATCCCCGTTTTCTTGCATATAGCGCAGCAATAAATGCTTGGCCGCATTTTGTGCCAGAACGTAAGCCGTTTGGGTAGGAATAGAGCGTGGATCAACTGTATATAAATTACGTCCCGTCGGCAGAACATCCAAACGCCCCCTTGTTGGCGCACCAGCAGGGCCAGCCTCGATAAAACGACCGTTTAACGCTTGTAGTAAAGCTGATTTTTCATTGTTTGCACATTGATACAACTTTTCTTGCAGGGTTTGTGCTTGATCGGGGGCATAGGCCTGAATGATGGTTAATAATTGCTGATATTGTGGGGGAGTATTTCCAAAGATATGTAATCCTTCGCGGATTTGTAGGTCTTTGACATCGCATAAATAGGCATCTAGATGACTTAAAGCAACTTCATCGCCACTTTCTTTTCGGTTGATACCCGTTTCTGCCAACAGACCACAACGTTCAGCTTTGTCTAAAATAGCACTAAGCAGGATTTGACTGCGTCTACGATCCAGCCCATCTGCCTCAGCATAATCATCAATCAATCGTTCTAATTCTGCGGCTGGGCCGCTTAATACGGCTTTACTGACAGGGGGGGTTAGGTGTCCAATAGTAATAGCCCCCAATCTGCGTTTAGCGCAAGCAGCCTCGCCTGGGTTATTAACGATGAAGGGATAAATAACGGGTATCCCCCGTAATAATATAATAGGTGCGCATTCATGCGACAAAGCGGTTGCTTTGCCAGGTAACCATTCTGTTGTGCCATGGGTACCAAGGTGAATTAATGCATCTGTACGTATTATTTTTCGCAGCCACAAATAAGTTGCAATATACCCATGACAAGGGGGGGTATCGGGGTCATGATATAGGGTTTTATGTGTTTGCTGGGTTGCCCGTTCAGGTTGTACAGCGACAGTAACATGGCCCAACGTTAAATAGCGAAGGGTTAGAAATTGATCGTGAATTGTTTCATCAAGGTTTATGTCAGGCCAAGATTTTAGAACCGAGGTTTGAAAAGATTCGGGGAGTTCTGAAAATAAAGCTTGATATTGAGGGACAGAGAGAATGGGTTGTGGTGCTTGATGGCATAATATTTTGGTTAATTCTTGCTGAGCAGGAATAGGCCGGGGGCCCAGATCGTATCCCTCCTGCTTTAACCATTGTAAAATGTGATATAAACTTGCAAAACTGTCCAATCCCACGGCGTGTCCTTCCTGTCCACCAACACCAGGATAATTGGACAGGAAAATGGTTATTTTTTTTTCTTTATTGGTTTTACGAGCAAGATCGATCCAGCCCAGTGCACGCTCTACAACCAGATCGATACCTTCAGGGTAAGGATCGTAATAAATTTGGCCATTTTCTTCTTTTTTAAAGGCGATGGCAGTGGTTAATAATTTTCCATCGAGTTCGGGTAAAACAACCTGCATCGCCAGATCAGTTTGGGATAATCCACGAAAACTTGTTTCCCATAATTGTTGCGAATTACTGGGTTGAAGTAATTGTAAAACAGGAACATCTATTTGTTTGAAAAGAGAGTTTTGTGAGTCTTGTTGAACAGAAAAATACGTAGCATTCAGGATTAAATGTGAAGGGGTGTTTTGTAAAAAATTATGCACCCAATATGAAACAATGGGATCTTTTAAAGAGCTGACATATATCGCTCTTATATTAATTTGATTTTGGGATAATTGATGGGCCAATGTCAAAATTGGTGTAATATTATTGGCCAGCAAATGGGTGCGATAAAACAAAATAATTGCTGTAGGTTGATGATCGTGTGTCGGCAAAGATAAATCGTACTCCCCAACCATTGGTAATGTTTCTGGATGAACCTGATAGGGGGCTTGTGTTAGATAACTGGCAGCCAGATGTAAAATATGGGAAAAATTGACAGGCCCACCTTCATAAAACAAAGTTTTAAATTGGGTAACTAGGGCCGGGGGTAAGGTACATAATTGATTTAGAGTTGGATCATCATACCCTTCGCCAGGTAAAACCAATAATGGTATATTTTTTGATTGGCATAAAGCAACCAGCTCGTCGGTACCATATCGCCAATATTCTATTCCCCCCAATAGACGTAAAATAACGAATTTGGCATGACGAACAGTATCGTCCAAATAAAGATCAACCGACATCGGATGGCGCAGACGATTCAAAGGTGCCAGTCTGACCGTTGGAAAAGCCGTGGGCAATTTTTCCAGACATTGTCCCATAATTTTTAAATCATTGTTTGAAAAAGAAAAAAAGATAATGTCCGCTGGTTCATGTTGTAAATCTTCGGCTATGGCCTGTTCGTCTAGGCTTTTTATTTCACGAACCAGCAGATGCATTATTTTATCTTTCCTTAGACTTGTAACGCTTGTTGGATAGCATTTTGATCAATGCCAGTTTCACCAATAATAATTAGGTTACCGTTACGCTGTTCATCTTTACGCCATAGACGGTCGAAATGATAATTAAAGCGTTGACCCACCCCGTGAATTTCTAAACGCATTGGTTTATTTTCAA
Organism: Commensalibacter oyaizuii; assembly: GCF_029953265.1. NCBI lineage: Bacteria > Pseudomonadati > Pseudomonadota > Alphaproteobacteria > Acetobacterales > Acetobacteraceae > Commensalibacter > Commensalibacter oyaizuii. Next base: position 1,352,782 of record NZ_JASBAO010000001.1, on the reverse strand, counting down.
TATGAACATATCCCTTAATTCGTAAAATATCATGAGTGTTGGTTAATTGAATTAATTTTTGAACCAAGGCTTCTGGATCCTTTACCATGGGAACGGAGACGACAAAACTGGTGAAATCATCATGTTCGTGGTCTTCTCCTTCTGTATCGTGATGGGATGGGCGGGTATTTAGATCATCTTCTGCCCCAGCATGAATGCCTAAAACAATTTCGGGATCAATTTGCCCCTTTGAAGATTGGATGATTTTAACCGCTTTGGGGATTTCCTTTTGAATATCTTGGCACAGTTGTTGAGCTTGTTCAGAGGTAATTAAATCGACTTTATTTAAAATAATTAAATCAGCTGAACAAAGTTGGTCTTCGAATACTTCATGTAGGGGATTATCATGATCCAATGATGGGTCAGCAGCACGTTGTTTAGCAACAGCATCAGGATCGTCAGCAAATTGACCTGCCAGTACAGCAGGTGCGTCAACAAGGGTTACCACGCCATCAACGGTCATTCTGGTTTTAATACTGGGCCAGTTAAATGCCTTAATTAACGGTTTTGGTAAAGCCAGACCAGATGTTTCAATAATAATATGTTCAGGGGGATCAGCACGGTTTAACAGTGCCTCCATCGTGGGCAGGAATTCATCAGCAACCGTACAACAAATACATCCATTAGCAAGTTCTACAATATTTTCTTCTGTACATCCTGGTACGCCACAATTTTTTAAAATTTCCCCATCAAATCCCAAAGATCCGAATTCATTTACAATAATCGCGATTTTTTTGTTGGTTGTTTTTTCCATTAAGGAACGTAATAGTGTAGTTTTACCAGCACCTAAAAAACCAGAAATAATCGTGGCGGGAATACGCGCGGATTGCATGATGGGGTCCTATACTTCTTGTGATAAATAATAACAAACTAGATTATCTTTTTTATTATCAGAAGAAAAGGTGCTGTAGACATGCAATCCAGATTTTTAATGGGGATAGATTATTATTAATTTAAATAATTTTATTTCTGACAGGGGGGTGGGGCATATTCGCTATCTTGTGGAAAGGCTTGTTGGGCACATTTTGGAGGTGTTTGTGGTAATAAAGGGAAAACGGCAACCCCGATCACGCCAGTATTACTGATGTCTCCTGCAACGGAATGTGCGGCATAACTGTGTTCAGGTTTTGAAAAGCGAAATGCTGCAACATCAGATTGGCTTTTGCGAAAACCTGCAATGGTTAATGAAGTTTGCGGTGAAATGATGTATCCCCTGCGCCGAACAGACCCAGTTTGTCCAGAAACAACGTCAATTCCATCAACAGTTGTTACAACTTCATAACTTTGTTCGGGGCTGTTGTTATAGAAATAAAGCTGATAGCGTTGTCCTTCTTTACCTTGTAAAGTATAGTTATTATTTCCATTAGGATATAATTTCATTTTTCGTTTATATGGATCTTGAACTTGCATTAGGATTTTGTCCAACGCAATATAGCTGGTTGGGTAAGAACGGTCGGGGTTAGTACTGTAATAAATACTGGCCATTGATGTTGGTGTATTGGTTTCACGTGTGGCTTGGCGGGTGGTGACAGAAGAAGCAATATTTTCCCCCCATTTCGTTCCTAATTTTTCAGAAGTCGTTTTGGAATTAGATCCACCAGCGTTTGTTTGGTAAGGGGCTGTTGCAGTATTTTGAATATTATTTTGCGAAGATGCAGTCACTGGGGCCTGTTGATTTCCGCATCCAGTCAGAGAGCTGAGTAATATAAAGGCTGAGGATATCGTAAATTTAGAAGAAAAGGACATATGCTTTCCTAAAAATTAAAAAATAATAACATTATGAAAGATTTCTGAATACAAATATTTACTGTATGTATACTGTAAAATCTAGTCGTCTTTTGTTTATCATAGAATAATAATAAGAATTTGATAAAAAATTATCTGTGATTTTGTTTAGTCGGGGGAAAATCTACCAGATGAATTGACTTATGAACAATTACCTCTTTATTTTGAGTGGGTATTATTGACAATAAAACCTCTCAGAAGGGATAATATACCTTGGTGTAATATTATAGTCATAATTAATAAAGATAGGTGTTTAAACGAATAGCTTAATTCTATAATATCTTTAATATTTTATAAAAGGTATAAAGGTGTTAGGTCATGGAAAGTAAAAGTGAAACGCCTGTTGATGGATTGGTCTTATCACAAGAATATATTGATAGAGCTAAAAACTTGTGTAGAAATGGCAAGCGTATTATTTTGGCCATTGCAGGCGCCCCAGGGTCTGGCAAGTCAACAGTTGCTGGTTTACTGCATAAAGCTTTGGCAGATTGTTCAATGGTTGTGCCAATGGATGGGTTTCATTTATCAAATAAAGAGCTGGAACGTTTGGGGCGCAAAGGACGCAAAGGGGCCCCTGATACGTTTGATGTATGGGGGTACAAGTCCCTGATAGAGCGTTTGAAAAATCAGCAAAAGGGCGAGATTATTTATGCCCCTGAATTTTATCGTACAATCGAAGAGCCTATTGCTGGGTCTATTCCTATTTTTGATGACGTTCCTTTAATTATCACCGAAGGAAACTATTTATTATTATCTCAAGGGGAGTGGAATCCATTATCGTTGCTTTTTGATGAGAGGTGGTTCGTGACCGCACCTTTATTAGAACGTCAGCAGCGTTTGGTAAATCGTCATCATTATTTTGGACGTTCAATAGAAGATGCCAAAGCTTGGGTGGTAAATACGGATGAACCTAATGCACAATTAATTGAAAAACATCATAAAAATGCAGATTTAATTATTAATTGGGCAGACCCTAAAAAGTAATTTGATTTGTTATAACGCGGGCAGGATAAGCATCAATGATGTTTGTTCATATCCGCACGAAAGATTATAATATGATCGAAATTCGTTCTCCGCTACCCCCGTTTACATTAGATACTGCTATACAAAAAGTTAGGTTAGCCGAAGATGGCTGGAACAGTCGTAATCCTGAAAAAGTTGCGCTGGCTTACACCGTGGACAGTGCGTGGCGTAATCGCGATCAGTTTATCAATGGCCGACGGGAAATTATTGCGTTTCTAACGACAAAATGGCGCGATGAGCAAGATTATCGTTTAATTAAAGAATTATGGGCATATCATCAAAACAGAATTGCTGTTCGTTTTGCCTATGAGTGGCATGATGGTCAGGGGAATTGGTTTCGATCTTTTGGAAACGAAAACTGGGAATTTGATCAAAATGGACTGATGTGTAAACGATTTGCTTGTATCAATGATTTAGCCATTAAAGAAGCTGATCGAAAATATTTTTGGCCTTTGGGAAGAAGACCTGATGAACATCCTAGTTTAACAGATTTGGGGGTTTAGTAATCGTAAATAAATAAAATCTATACGGAGCAATAGGCTCACAAATTTTTTTTTAGTTCAAATTATGAACATATTACTTCACTATTTTGATCTTTATTTTAATATATATAATAATAATTGCTAATAATAGATTTAGTAACTAAAGGCTTATTTTAGAGTAGTTTACCATGATAAGCCTTTATAGTTTTAATATGATAGATGGTTATTCAATTTTCTGAGTTTTATAAATGATATATGAAATTAACCATGCTAAGATAAATATGCCAATAATAGCGTAACCTAATTCATTGAAGTTGCTGCTTAATTCACTGATGATATTCCAAAAACTGCCTTGTAAATTAAATTGATCAGCGATCAAGCTTAATGCTTCTATTCCACCAATAAACAAGGCAACAAAAATTGAAACCAAGGTAATAGACATATTGTAAAACAGCTTGCGCATGGGTTTAACAAAAGCCCAGTCATAGGCTTTTAACATCAAGATCCCATCACTGGTGTCGACAAGGGACATACCCGCTGCAAATAAAACAGGAAACACCATAATGGACGTTAAAGGAATACCTTGATTAATCTGTGATGCAGAAACAGCAAACATTGAAACCTCAGTTGCTGTGTCAAAGCCCAGACCAAATAAAAAGCCCAAGGGAAACATATGCCACCCCTTGGTAATTAATTTAAAAAGAGGACGAAGTAAGCGTGATAAAAACCCACGGTTATTTAACAGTATATCCAAGTCTTCTTCGACATAATCCCCGCCATTTTTAACTCTTTTATAAGTTTTATAGATTGAGATAAAAATGAAGATATTCATTACTGCAATAATGATTAAAAAGAAGGCAGAGATGCAGGTACTGATAATGCCAGTAATATTTTGCAAATGTTCAAAGTTACTTAATGCATTGACGGTTATGGCAACAAGAACAGCAACAATAAAAACAACTGTGGAATGTCCAAGGGAAAAGAAAAAACCAACAGAGACAGGGCGTTGTCCCATTTGCATTAATTTACGGGTTACATTGTCAATGGCTGCAATGTGATCAGCATCCACAGCGTGGCGTAATCCCAATCCATATATCACCAAAGAAATCCCCAGTAACGCAGGTTTGTTATGAAACGCAACAAAAGCCCAGATCCATGCCCCAATGTTTAATATAGCCAGTGCAGTATAAATGGTGATTAATCGTGCTTTTAATTCTGATGAACTTTCATCAAATAAATGTTTTACAGACGTAAACATGAATAGTGCCTTACGGTAATGTTCATGTCATTATGAAAAGAAAAAGGTAGTAATTACCTGTTTGCGACATTGGGTCACCCCGCCCAATGTTTTCACGTTGACCAATGGTTGATGGCAGGTCTCCTGACTGATCGTTTTATTATTATTTCAACCTTCCCAGTAATGCACCAGTGGTATGCAGAAATAATATACGAAAATCACAGTTGCGGGGGCAGTTACAGAATTACACTGTATTCCCTATTAATTCCTAAGAAACCATCATAGATTGTTATAATCAAAATGATAAAAAAACACTATGGGAAAGATGGGTTATTTGAATAGAAAATTTTAATGTCGAAAAACGCTGTAAAGGGAACAGATATAATGAAAAATTCATGGATATTATTGAGCCTTATCATAATATTGTCGTCAATAGAACCAGTTTTGGCAAAAAATTTCCAAGCCACCTCATGTTATGGATATTTAACAGAGCTGGTCAGAAGTAGTAATTTTCCATTTAGAGGGATCAAAAAGAATGAGATTTCTCTTATTATTGATGATGATAAGGGAGATATGATTTCAGCCCAGGTCGGTTATGATCAGAAAAGAATAAAACCAGATATGAATTCTTTTGTTTTAATTGGTTGGATTAAATATGATATTATTCATCATGTTTTATGGAATAATTCTGCTGATTTAAATGAACATCCAGTTAAATTGAAGTTCAATCGTAACCATGTCATTCGTTTTGAAAAATGCCGTCAGCTTCGAAATGTTAATCAAAAATGATATATATTTGCGAACATTATGAACGTAATAATTTACAAATAATCAGCAATGATCAACGATTTTGTTATAACGTTGAATTACATGCTGATTCTTTAGCGTTTGAAAGTCAAGAAGTTAGAGTTTGACCTCATCAGGCAGGGCTTTTCCTGCAAAAAAAACCTCCAAAGATTGTAAAACTTTTGTTGCTGTGGCCTTCGATGTTTCAAAAGTTGCGCCTGCTGAATGGGGTGCCATAACAACATTGGGTAATTCTTTCAGGCATTGAGGAACATGTGGTTCATTCGCAAAAACATCCAAGCCTGCGCCTGCAATTTTTTTCTGTTGTAGACATCCAATCAAGGCCTCTTCATCAATGGTAACACCACGTCCAATATTAATTAAAAAGCCACGTTCACCAATTGCTTCAATAATTTCTTTATTGACTGCTTTTCGCGAATTATCCCCCCCACTGGCTGCTACAATAAAAATATCTGATTGTTTTGCAAGATCCAAAAGGGACGGTACAAAATTCCATTGTACATCAGTATGTTGGTGACGAGCCGTATAAGAAACTTCATTATCAAAAGCACTGATCCGTTGTGCAATTGCCCGTCCAATTGGACCCATACCCATAATTCCCACTTTTTTATTCGAAATAGAGGTCCCTTGATAAGGGCATCGTTCATGTTCCCAACGACCGTCACGGATAAATTGATCACGTAAATTAATTTGACGTGCAACATTTAATAATAAAGCCAAAGCCATATCAGCGACATCAACCGTGGGGGCTCCTGCTGCAATGCTTAGCTTAATGTTTCTTTGTTTTGCTAGCTGTGTATCAACGTTATCGTATCCTACACCATGTACTGTAATTAATTTTAGGTTGGGCAGGCTATTCAGAAAATCCGTCGGTGCGCCGATCACACCGTTTGTAATAACAGCTTCAATTTTATTCAAAATATCCGTATCTGGCAGACCATTAAGATGGATATGAGTGTTAAATTTTTGGTTAACTTGTTCTTGAATGCTTTTGGTCATAGGAACAAGTTGTAGAACTTCATGTTGCATTGTATTTTCCTCGAGTATGGGGTGGGTTGTAAAATTTTTATAGAATGTTGATTTATTATAATCATAGTGTGCTATGTTTTTGTAGGGTTTCAACAAGAAATTGTAACATATAGTATGATTAGTTTTATTTTAGGTGGTGCCAAATCAGGCAAAAGTGGTTATGCCGAAGAACAAATAATGCAGTTACCTGCACCATGGATATATTTAGCAACAGGAAGGGCATGGGATGATGAGATGCAACAAAAGATTATCAATCATCAAAAGCGTCGCGGTCAAGGATGGCAAACCATCGAAGTACCCATACAAATTGCTAAAGCTTTACAACAGTTAAATAAAGAGCCCGTTTTAATAGATTGTTTAACCTTGTGGTTAACCAATCTTATGATGGATCATTATCATATTGATAATGAAATAGAGATATTATTATCAGGATTAAAAGCATATCAAGGGGATATCGTGATTGTTAGTAACGAAGTGGGGCAAGGAATTGTTCCCATTGATCCAATGGCCAGAGCATTTCGAAATCATGCAGGGGTGTTGCATCAGAAAGTTGCCAAGATTGCGGATCGTTTTACATGTATTATTGCGGGATATCCCGTATTTATTAAACCATAATCAAAGGATATTCATATGAATCAAGATGCTGAGTTGCATAAAAAAAAGATGCAAAAAAGAAAAGAGTTACAAAAGGAGCTTGTGTCTTCTAAAAAAGAAGAAAAAGGCCTTGTTATGGTGCATACAGGCTCTGGCAAAGGGAAATCAACAGCGGCATTTGGTCTGGTTTTTCGGAATTTGGGATATGGGCGGAAATGTGCAGTCGTACAATTCATTAAGGCACCTGAATGGCAAACTGGGGAACGTAAAATGGCAGATATGTTCCCTGATTTATTAAAATGGCATACTCTTGGCGAAGGCTTTACATGGGATACGCAGGATAAACAAAAGGATATTGCTTCTTGTGCCAAGGCATGGGCTGTTGCACTTGAATATTTGCAATGTGAAGATATCGCATTGGTTGTTTTAGACGAGTTAAATATTGCACTGCGTTATGATTACATTGCAATGGATGTTGTCTTAGAAGGCTTACGAAAACGTCCCGCAATGCAACATGTCGTAATTACAGGACGCAACGCAAAGCCAGAACTTATTGAAGCTGCTGATTTAGTCACGGAAATGAATTTGATTAAACATCATTTTGACGCTGGGGTCAAAGCTCAAAAAGGTGTCGAGTTTTAATGTCAAAGGCCTTAATGTTTCAAGGAACAGGATCCAGTGTTGGTAAATCAGTATTGGTGGCAGGAATTGCGCGGGCATTAAGGCGACGAGGATTGAAGGTCTTACCCTTCAAACCTCAAAATATGTCGAATAATGCTGCCGTGACTGTTGATGGCGGTGAAATTGGCCGTGCTCAAGCATTGCAGGCCATAGCTTGCGGGGTAGAGCCTAGCATTCATATGAATCCCGTTTTGTTAAAACCTCAAAGTTCTGTAGGGTCACAAATCATTGTGCAGGGTAAAATATGGGGCCAAGCAAAAGCAAAAGAATATCAGACCCTTAAAGCGAAATTACTACCTTATGTGCAAGAAAGTTTTAATATACTATCCAGTCAAGCTGATCTTGTTTTAATTGAGGGGGCAGGGTCTGCATCAGAAATTAATTTGCGTCATCATGATATTGCAAATATGGGGTTTGCACAGGCTGTTGGGGCACCAGTTATTTTGATTGGGGATATTGATCGTGGTGGGGTAATTGCTAGTTTAATTGGCACACACGCCGTATTATCTGTCGAAGATTTAAAATTGGTCAAAGGGTTCATTGTCAATAAAATGCGTGGCGATGCTTCTTTGTTTTCGGATGCGATGTGTTGGATTGAACAAAAAACACAATGGCAAACTATAGGGTTGTTGCCATATTTTCCTGATCTACGTCAGTTACCCGCAGAAGATGCTGCGGACTTAAATGGAAAATTACATGATAAGGAAAAAAATAAACTTCATATTTCGATTTTGCTTTTGCCAACAATATCTAATTTCGATGATTTTGATCCATTGCAATATGAACCTGACGTTCAGGTAAATTTCATAGAAGTTGGCAAACCTATTCCCCAATATACGGACGTTATTATTCTTCCAGGGTCAAAAACAACCATTGCTGATTTAAAAATATTGTATGAAACAGGATGGGATACTGATATAAAGGCCCATCTTCGCCATGGTGGGTTCGTAATGGGAATTTGTGGCGGATATCAAATGCTGGGAAGCGACATATCTGATCCCCATCAAATTGAAGGCGACCAACAAAGGATACCGGGCCTAGATCTTTTAAAAATATCAACCACATTAGATCAGAAAAAAACATTATCTCGGATCAAAGGAATAATCACATTCGATCAATCGCCATGTGTAGGTTATGAAATGCATCTAGGTGTTACAATATGTCACCAGCGTTATAAACCTCTTGTTCAATTTGATCAGAATAAAGCTGATGGTGCGGTATCTGATGATGGTCGTGTTTTGGGAACCTATATTCATGGCATTTTTCATCACGATGATGCACGTCGATCATTATTACGTTATTTTGGATTAAAAAATTCAGCTACACAGTACCAAAAAGAACTAGAGTTTACCTTAGATCGCTGGGCAGATCATATTGAATCATATTTAAATCTTGATTTATTAATAAAACAAGCAATGTAATAAGATAAAAAAATCCCCCCAAAAGGATGGGGGGACCAAAATAAGTAGTTAGGTAGTTAATAATAGAGATTCAAGTAAAAGGCAGTTATTCGTAATCTCTTGATAGGCATCAGGCTATCTCGTATATAAACATCAAAGACCTATAGTCAAAGATGTGCTTTAAATAACCTTTTAACTGTATAGCGTATATCTAGTAGGTTTGGCAATACGCTTTTTAAAAAATACAGTAATGATTTTGTGTTTTTACTTAACTATATGAAATAAATACTTAACATCTATTTAATATTTATTTTGATACTGAAATAAATAAATAAGATGCACAGTAAATTGAAACGACATGAGATTTGAAATACTCGCAGGGCATTTTTAATATCCTGATAGGATAAAATTTTTCGTCCATTTCCAATCCAGTCAGTGTCAACTGTCCCTTCTTTGTATTGTCGTGGCCCTCCCAGTTGAATTGATAAACCTAGTGCCATCGCTGCTTCTGGCCAACCTGCATTAGGTGAGTTATGTTTTTTTGCTTCTTTTTTAATTTTTTTTATTGTCTTAATTAGGTTTCTTTTAACGGCTAGAGTAATCCATAAGGCAGAAAGTCTTGAAGCTGGGTAATTAATATAATCATCTGTTTTTGCGGCAGCATAACCAAAATATAAATATTTTGCTGTTTTATGACCAATCATACTATCAGCTGTATTGATGGCTTTATAAGCAATAATACCTGGTAATCCTCCAACACATCCCCAAAAAATAGGGGCAATAACACCATCAGAAAAATTTTCAGCTAGGCTCTCAATGGCTGCTCTGCATATTCCAGATTGATCTAAATGATCAGTTTTACGTCCAACAATTTGACTGACTGCAATACGAGCTGCGGGGATATTTTGGGTATGTAGAGGTGTTTCAACAGCTTTTACATGTTCGTATAAAGAACGTTTAGCAATAAAAATACTGGTAATGAATGCACATATCAATATTGCTATGGATTTTGGTAATATTTTAAATAATATTTTTTGAAGTATAGTCCCAATAATCATAGGAATAAAAGTTGCAATAGCAAGCGCAAAAAAACCGTTTCTTTTTTGAATAAAAGAAGGGTCATTATGATGATTGAGATGATGATCCAGCTTATGAATCAAAGTGCCAATCCAAATAATAGGATGGGGGATTTTTTTATAAATTGTTTTTGGATCACCCCACAAAGAATCAATAATAATAGCAACAATAATGACTTTTAAATTGCAATGTAAAAGATGAAGGTAAGTTGAAACAAGATTTTTATACATTTTATTAAAATAAAGTTGAGACAAGATATGATATAGGTTGGCTTTATTCATGTATCAGATTTTAAGTTAAAAGCAGAGGAAAAAGCATATGTATCATGGTGGGCAATTAGGAGAAGCCAAAAGACAATTTCCCAATGCAACACAACCTTGGCTTGATCTATCAACTGGGATTAATCCGTATGCCTATCCATATTCTTGTATTTCTATTGACCATGCAATGAGGTTGCCATTCCCAGAGGATGAAGAAAAATTAAGAGCGCAAGCCAGTAAATCTTATGGCCTGTTGAACAAAGAGTTAATGGTATCTGCACCAGGGACACAGATTTTAATTTCTTTGTTGCCTTATATATTTGACGTGCGGCAAGTCTGCGTTTTATCGCCAACTTATATGGAACACATATTGACCTGGAAAAAAGCTAATATTCCTGTGTATCCAGTTTATGATTTTGATCAATTTTCTAGTTTCTCAGGGCAAAAAAAAACATTAGGCATTTTGTGCAATCCTAATAATCCTGATGGGCGGATATATAGAATAAAACAGATAGAGCAATTAGCAGATCGATGGTCTGATTGCGGAAATCATCTACTTGTTGATGAAGCTTTTATGGATTTTGAAGATAAGGGCGTGGCCTCATTATTGCCTCATCAGGGGATCAGTATTTTACGGTCTTTTGGGAAAACATACGGGTTGGCAGGTGTTCGACTGGGGTTTTTATTATCTGATTATCAACGTGTTGAAAAATGCAGACAAATACTGGGACCATGGGCGGTTAGTGGCCATGCAATACAAATTGCTTTGCAGGCCTTTAAGGATCGTCTGTGGTTTGAAGCTACTAAAGCTCAATTAAAAGATCACATCCAACGTTTTGATCGTTTACTCGCACATTATTTATGCCCAGTAATAGGGGGCACCCATTTGTTTCGCTTAGTTGAATATGAACAGGCAAATGCATTATGGCACTGGTTGGCGAATTGTGGTATTTGGGTTCGTCGTTTTGATTATAATCACCGATGGTTACGGTTTGGATTGCCCCATTCAGAAATAGAATGGGACAGATTAGAAAATGCATTAAAAGATTATTTTTCGTCAGTTGTGGTTTGATCTTTTTCGTATAGTTTTCTAACATCTTGGGTTAATGCTGCTCGACTATCAGGGCGAGTATATAGCATATGCCCGCCTTTATACAGTCTCAAAGTAATGCGATCCTTTCCAACAGGCATTTGATCGGCAATCCAGCGCGATGTTGCAAATGGGCAGACAACATCAAAATAGCCATGTCCAATAAAGATTTTTAAGGATGGATTTAAGGCCAATAATTTACGCAAAACAGGCATCCCACGAACAATTGAGAAATCTCGATCATGATAATTCCACTGACTATTTAATTTCATATTTAATAAATTATACGTTAATGGTGTTGGATAATTTAGGTCTTGGGCAACATAATTGGCGAACATATTTCCATATGCTTTGCCAAAACCTGATAAAACAGGTTCAGGACTATCTTCATTATTCGTGCCATCGGGATTTGGATCGGAAATAGTCAGTGTGTAATCATACAGGCTGTGCAATCGCCCATCACGACTACGAATGTCATGGGCAGAAGGGTCTAAAACGGCTTTATGTTTTGCAATAATAGTTTCAGGTAGTCCAGTTTTTTGGCTAAGATCCTGATAAAATTGTGGCTGTTGTGCGGATGGAGTAACCATTTTTTGTAAATATTCCCCCAGGGCATAGTGATAAGCATCATTAACTGCTTCTTCGGTTAATTGATGAGTATTTTCCAATTGGCTAGCAATATAAGAAGGAATCAAAAAGGCGTTTGCCATTGGATTGTCAGATTGATCCAAATATCCTAATTCAATCGCTGGCGAAATCATGATAATGCCTCTGATCAAAATATTTTGCTGATCTTGTAAATCTTTGGCAACCATGATGGAACGTAATCCACCGTAACTTTCCCCAACCAGCCATATGGGTGGGTCATTACGATTGTTTTTGCTAAGCCATAATTGAATTGCTTTGGCAAAAATTTTTGCATCTTGTTTGGTGGTATAAAACTCTTTGGCTGCATTTTCTGGTTTGGCAGACAGACTGTATCCAGTATCAACTGCATCAATAAAGACCATATCTGTAAAAGGTAACCAACTGTCAGGATTAGATGTGCGCTGCGCATGAGCACCATCGGTTGGGTTATTTCTAGGGAAATTAATGACTTGTGGGCCAGCCGCACCTAAATTAAGAAAGGCACTGCCTGCACCAGGGCCGCCGTTGAAAAAGAAAGAAACAGGACGATTTTGATTTTTTGGGTTATTTTTTGTATAAGCAACGTAAAATAATTTTGCTGTTGGTTCGCCTTTATCATTCCGAATAATTAATGTCCCCGTATGCGCGGTATAATCGATGGTTTGATGAGCAAGGACTAGTTTGTGTTGAGTAAGGATGTTTGGGGGAAACAGATCAAAACGATCTTTGGTTGTTTCTTGATCAATATTAACCTGGGAATAATATGATTTACTAATGGTATATTTAGAAGATGATTGGCGAGCCATGGTTTGAGCTTTTGGATAAATTAAAAAGCTGCTGCATAACAAAACTAGGGATAGATATTTAAAGAAAGAGATATGTTTCACGAGAGTAATACTTTGAATGACAAAAATGACTAGGCAAAGTTTATCATAAAATAATTAAGGAACGGATAATTAAAATAGAGTTAATTTTGATCTATCAAGGGGCAGTTTATATTAATTTTTTGGGCCAATGACGGTATATTGCTATTGATGAAGGTTGAATGACTTTAAAAAAATTGTTACATTTTTGCCTTAATCTAGCCCGATTTATAGATTGTTCTACTATCATTAATTATTAGAGGTATTTAAGGAATAACGACCATGTTATCAAAACGTTCTGTTTTCTCTGCTGGGCTATTTAGTGTTTTTATGGCTGGTGCTGCTTTTGCCCCTGCACATGCACAAGGTGTGTTGCAAGATCTACAACAAAAAGAAGATAACTTGCATAATAAAATTACAGAGCATAACCAAAATATGCAAAACCGTATTCAAAATCAGCAAGACCAAATTAATCGCTACAAAAATCTCCCTCAAGAACAAAGACAACGTTTAGAGCAACAAAGACAAGAATTTAAAGATAAAATCGATGCTCAGAAGCATCGCGGTCAAGAAGAGATTGATCGCTACAAAAACCTTCCTAAAGAGCAAAAAGAACGTCTAGAGCAACAAAGACAAGAATTCAAAGATAAAATTGATGCTCAAAAACGTCGCGGTCAAGAAGAGGTTGATCGTTATAAAAATCTTCCCAAAGAACAAAAGCAACGTTTAGAAGATCAAAAAAATAGATTCAAAGACAAAATGAATGCTCAAAGAAAACAATCTATGGAAAGACAACGCCAACAACGTCAACATTGGAAAGATTTGAAAAATAATACCAAGCGCGATGTTAAAGATTTAACCCATCCTTTCGGACATAGATAATATTTTATTATCAGATTACCATATAGGATTATCTCATCGTAATCTTAATCTGTGATAATGAAAGCCAGTTATATATTGATAATATAGCTGGTTATTTTTTGTTTAATTCATTTTTTCTGGGTTTGCTTAAACACTATTTATATTGAGTATTATTTGGTAAAAATGGTAATGTGTTTTAAACTTATAGATTGGCTTTAAAAGGATTTAATATAATGATAAAGTTTATGTCAAAACGTTCAATAGTGGCTGGTGCGTTTAGTGCACTGATGGCAGTAGGCAGCCTTTCCGTGGCAAATGCACAAAATGCATCTCAATTGACACCAGCACAACAACAAGCTTTCGAAGCTGCCAAGGCACGTGCTAATGATGAAATTGATCGTTTTAACAAAATGTCTCCTGCAGAGAAAAAAGTGTATATGGAGCAAGCTCAAAAACAAGCAGAAGAACAATTAAACAGCATTGCAAAAAATTTAAATCCTGAACAACGCAAAGCGCTTGAAGCTGCTAAAGAAAAAGCAAAAGCAGAAATGGAACGTTTCAATAAAATGTCCCCTGAAGAACAAAAAGCTTATATGGAAGCCGCTCAGAAAAGAGTTCAACAACAATTACAAAATCTTACTCCTGAACAAAAAGCAACTATGCAGCGAGGCATGCAACAATTAGAACAAAAAGCTAAAGCTGCAGGTCAATAAATTATTAACATAGTGTAATTTAAAAAAAGGGGCGATTATTATCGCCCTTTTTTTAATTATTTCCTTCTTTTTCTAGAAGAAGCCCCTGGTGCTTTTGCAATGGATGGTGCTGCGGCAGGTTTCTTCCTGCCTCCACCTTTGCGGTGTTCAGATTTTGGGCGATCTTTATCGCGTTCGCTGCGACCTCTACCACCACCAGCTTCTTTTCTAGGGCCACCGCGTCCTCCGCGTCCTTTATATCCCTCTCTTTTAGAATCAGAAAATGAGTCTGGTGAAGAAGGATATATTTTTGCAGAATCGTCTTTTACTTTTGCTATTGCTTTGTTGAAATCATCAACTTTATCAGCAGCAATTTCGAATTTGGTAACCTTATCAGAAATGCGGATGCTGCCGATGTCTTTCTTTTGAATATTACCTGCCTTACAAATCATTGGAATAAGCCATTTTGGATCTGCTCGTTCGCTGCGTCCAACAGGAATTTCATACCAGCTGCCAGTCGCAAAGGAATGAGTTGATCTTCTGTCGCCGCGTTCATGAACGTTATCGCGACCCATACCACCGCCACGTTTACTGTCAAGCGTGATTTCAGTGATTTCTTCTGGATTAGGAATAATGGAACGGTATAGAGAAATAACAGCATTTGCTAGATCATTGGTTGAGAATTGTTCTGTTAATTGCTCAATTAAATGCTGATCTTCTGATAATATTTCTTTACTACCAATTAAAGAAGGATGGCTTAACAAGCGTTGATTATCTTTTTCACGAATAGCGGCGATATTAGGTGGATTTTCCCAAGTTGCAGAGATTTTAGCCTTGCTTAACAATCGTTCAGCACGATGACGTTGGTTGGATGGAACAATTAACGCACATATGCCTTTACGGCCCGCACGTCCCGTACGTCCAGAACGATGCAACAAGGTTGCGTGATTTGTAGGAAGGCTTGCATGAATAACAAGATCTAGGGTAGGCAGATCCAGTCCTCGTGCGGCAACATCAGTTGCGACGCAAACACGAACTTGCCCTGTTCTAAGACTTTTGATGGCGTGGGTGCGTTCTTCTTGTCCCAAATCACCTGACAAAGCAACACACGAAAAACCACGTTCAATAAGGGCCGATTGCATGTGTCGGACCAATTCGCGCGTGGCGCAAAAAACCATTGCCGTTGGGCTGTCGATAAAGCGTAACAGATTAACAACGGCATTATCGATTTCTTTGGGGTGGGTTACGGCTGCACGATACTCAATATCTCTGTGTTGCGTATTAGAAACTGTATTAATACGCAAGGCTTTGTTTTGATACCGTCTTGCAAGCGATTCAATTTCTTTATCAATCGTTGCGGAAAATAATAAGGTTCTGCGGTCTTTTGGGCATGCGGAAAGCAATTCTTCTAATTCGTCACGAAAACCCAAATCCAACATTTCGTCCGCTTCGTCCAAGACAATGACTTGCAGGTTTGATAAATCCAGATGATGTCGGCGGACGTGATCACACAATCTGCCTGGTGTTCCAACAACAATATGGGCCCCATGATCTAGGGTATAAGCCTCTTTACGGACATTCATTCCACCGATACATGTGATAATTTTTGCTTTTGTATCGGCATATAACCAACACAATTCCTGATGAACCTGTAGTGCCAACTCCCGCGTTGGGGCAATGATTAAAGCTTGGGGTGTTGAAGGGGCTTGGAAGGTTTTTTTCTCATCAAGTAATGTGGGTGCCATGGCAATACCATAAGCAACCGTTTTTCCAGAACCTGTTTGTGCGGAAACGAGTAAATCCTGCTGAGGATTTTCGTTTTCCAAGACAGCTTCTTGGACAGGGGTAAGGGAGGCATATCCTTTGTGCTCTAAAGCTTGAGCAAGAGAGGAATTAATTTTTGTAAACGGCATATAAAAATCCGGTAAAGTTTGTTTTTATTATAGAATGGCCAGAATAGGAACAGGGCCAAAGATTACTGTGGATAAGGTTTGGATTTATGACGACTGGGAATAAATAAGCTAAATATTGGGGGAAATGAAGTTAGAACCATTAAAACCTGATAGATGATTATAAATCTTTAATCTTTAATGAATTTTTTTGAAAACAAAGCTCACCAAGACGTGAAGATAATAATTAATATATAAACATTATTATTATAGATATTCAATTTTCCACAAAACATCAAGGAGGAGTCTTCGTGAAACGTTCAGAAATTAATCTAGCTGTTAAAGAAATGCAACATATGATTGAAAAAATAGGTTATTTTTTGCCTCCTTTTCGTAATTTTACCCCCAAAGAGTGGGAAAATAAGATTCATGAATATGTTGAGGTAAAAGATAATTTATTGGGTTGGGATGTTACGGATTGTGGTAAAGGAAAATTTGATAAAGTCGGTTTTACCTTGATTACATTACGAAATGGCAATGTAAAAAACAAAAAATATAAAAAACTTATGCTGAAAAATTGTTATATTTAAAAGAAGGTCAGTACTCCCCAATGCATTTTCATTGGAACAAAATGGAGGATATTATCAATCGTGGCGGTGGAAATATGCTGATTCGTGTCCATAATGCAACAAAGGATGAAGATTTGGACAAAGTCAGTCCTGTAAAAGTGCATTGTGATGGACGGGAATTCGAGGTGCCAGCTGGAACCCAAGTTAAATTAACACCAGGAGAGAGTATTACAGTTTATCCTTATTTGTATCATGATTTTGAGATCGAGAAGGGAACTGGTTCTGTTTTATTAGGTGAGGTGTCCATGTGTAACGACGATGAACATGATAATCGTTTTTATAAAAAAATGGGTCGATTCCCTGAAATTGAAGAAGATGAGCTCCCATACCGTTTGCTATGTACAGAATACCCAAAGGGTTAAATACGATTCTTAATCAGGAGAATGCTATGTACAAGGAAATTATTTTTTAAGTAAATTTCTGTATTTGATAATTAATTTATATCTGATGACTAATCGATAGACAAAGGCTAACAGTTTGTATTAATTATGAAATAATGCTGTACAATTCATATTTAGGTAATAATTCATGATTTTTGTTCTTATCATTGCTGTCATGGCTTTTGTAACAATTCCTTTTGCCAAAAAGCAGGCTGCTAAAAAGGGAACAACCTTTAATTTGGTTAAACATCTCTTAAAATTTGCAGGTTTGATCGTTGGTATTATTGTTGCCAGTTTAATTATCGAGTCTTTTAACGGGTCATCTCAACAATCTGCTAATCAACCAATACCTCATATTCCAACGAACGTACAGCGTAATCTTCAATAATTTATCGTGGTTGTCTATGAAAGATCAATAATAAGATGTGTAGCTGTTAGAAATTAATAAATTACCTATAGCCTTTGTTATCCAAACCGATACCCTGTAATAGGTTTTTGCAGGATAATATCTTTATAAATGCAGTGGCCTATATCCTGATCTGCTGCACCAGCAATTACCATTAATGGCAGTAAATGTTCCGCTCTGGGGTGACTTGATCGTGCACCAGGGGCGTTTTCCCAATCAATAAGGGCTTGATTGCGTTCCGCAATATCAGGATTTGTAAGCGTTGACGCGAGCCAATGATGAAATGCAAATGCTTCCTTTGTTTCTTGACCTGAAAATAAATAGGGCAGGTTGTGGTAACTCATCCCGCTGCCTAAAATTAAAATATTTTTCTTTCTTAAATAGGATAAATTTAGTCCTATTTTTATATGAAGCTGTGGATCTAAAGAGGGATGCAAGGAAATTTGAACAATTGGAATGTCAGCATTAGGGAAAATTACCTTTAATGGGATAAAAACGCCATGATCCCACCCGCGCTCATGTTCAAATTCTGCTTTTATGCCATGGATGTCAAAAAGGTTTTTAATTTTTTGTGCCAGCTGTGGGTGTCCATTTGCTGGATATTTCAATTGATACGTATGTTCGGGAAAGTCATAATAATCATAATATAATGAAGGGTGGGCAGCGTTCTGTATTCTTATAGGTGCGTTTTCCCAATGCCCTGAAATAATAATAATTGCAGAGGGTAAACAAGGTAGACTTTGGGGCAATTTATGTAAGAAATTACCCATATTGGTCCATACATCATGGGGATCATCCATAAAGAAACAAGGACCACCTCCATGGGGAATATAAAAGGCAGGTTGTTGGGTCACGACGATTTTCCTTGTTCTTTACGCTGATTGCGTTTTTCTCTAGCTAGTTCAAGCTTTCTAGGTTGGGTATATAATTCCTCTAACAGGGCAATGATAAAGTCAAATAAATCTTGAAGATTATTTTGGTCTATTGTGCCTTCATGTACTGCAATATTACCCTCTAATCGAATTTCATTTGCAAAATCACGTAATTTTTTCGTGATGTGTTGAGTATCGAAGAGAAGTTCTATGCGATTATATAGATTCTGTTGTCTGTCCTCTTCTTTGACCAATAGATTTTTTGTAACGGTTTCCAGACAAAGCCTTAACATTGCCGTACTGGCCAAGAAATAATTGTGGCTGTAACATTGCGATGCTTCATCAAAAATATTCTTGATTGTTTCAGGGGTGTACTGGGGACATGGGTATGGTAAGGTTTTTATTCCTACGGTTCTGAGAGTGTTGTGCTGACTGTCTATGTTTTTTGAAAATGTAACAACTTTACCGCAATTATCACATCGTGTTTCAGCGTAACGAATATTGTCATTATAATAATCTGTAGAGGTTGAATAGACTTCAAATACCATATTTTTGCTTTTGCAATATGGACAGTCAAAAACTATTTTGTTCACATCATTTTCTTATTTCTGGGCAATCACGCTGTAAATACTGTCTTTCCAAACGGGATGGTCTGCGGGTGGGTGGACTTCGCCTTGGTCAAAATGGATAAAGCCTGTTCGTTGTAAAAAGACTTTGATTAGTTTTTGGCGGTCTTGGTTGGATAAAGCCTGCCATAAGGCCGTGGCCCTAAGAGGAAGGAAATGAGACGAAAAAGAAATAATAATCCGTCCAGAAGGTTTTAGAATTCGGTAGCATTCGGAAAAAATTTCAATTGGATTGCGCAAATATTCGACAACACAGCACAAACAGATATAGTCCGCTGTGTTATCTTGCAACGGAATTTGGGGATTTTTATAAAGATCTTGAATAATTTTCTTGGTTAAACGTGTATTTTCATGTAACGCTTTTTCATTAAGATCAATACCGATCAGGTGTTGATATTCAATATCGTTGGGCAAATGGCTGTCAGAACCGCACATCAGATCAACGATGGTATCGCTTTTTTGTATCAGAGTATGATATAAGGCCTCAATGGCTTTGTATCCGCCTTGATCCATCAGGGGGGGGATGGTACGAGATGTATAATATTGGTAATCATTTTCTTGATCAGCAATATCAAAAGATCGAGGATGAAAATCTTGTAAGTGATTCATAGTGTAAAAGGTGTATGCTTTTTATGATATGTGGATTAAGTAGTTTTAAGAAATAATATTTACGTTTAGAAGAAGAATGAATATTCCTTTTTATAAAATGCACGGTATCGGCAATGATTTTGTCATTATCGATAATTCTGTCAATAGTATCCCTTTTAATGAACGCCGTATCAAGGCATTATGTGATCGCCGTTATGGGATTGGATGTGATCAATTAGTAATTTTGTCTGCACCTGTGGATAAAAAGGCTGATGTTTTTGTTCGTTTTTTTAACGAAGGTGGCGACGAAGCAGGGGCCTGTGGCAATGGTTCGCGTTGTGTAACGGCATTGATGCACCATCAATATCAACGTAAAGAATTTATTTTACAAACCAATGCAGGTCTTTTGCCAACCCAGGTCGTTGATACCCATATTATGAAGGTCAATATGGGCAAACCCAAAACGAGATGGCAAGATATTCCCCTTCAACACGATGTGGATAGTTTATATTTACCTTTGGCCGGTGAACCTGCTGCGGTTTCTATGGGAAATCCTCATGTTACGTTTTTTGTTGATGATTTATCAACGGTCGATCCTGTTTTTTGTGGCAAGGTATTGGAAAAAGATCCCCTATTTCCTGAAGGGGCTAATATCGGATTTGTTCAAATGCTTGATCGTCAAAGTATGCGCGTGCGGGTCTGGGAACGAGGGGCTGGTTTAACATTGGCTTGTGGTTCTGGAGCATGTGCATCGGTGGTTAATGCTGTGCGTCGTGGGCTTGCTGATCGATATTGCGAGGTTAAAATGGATGGTGGAAATTTAATTATCGAATGGAACGAAGCTGATGACAGCGTGTTAATGACGGGGCCGACATGTTTTTCCTTTCGAGGAGAGGTTGATTTGGATAACTATCCGCTATGACACAGACGGGCCGTCCCAAACCCCAGATTTTAACGTTCGGTTGTCGCCTTAACCGTTATGAAAGCGAGGTTATGGGACAATATGCTGATGGTTTAGAAGATGTTGTGGTTGTGAATACCTGCGCCGTAACGGCCGAGGCTGAACGGCAAGCAAGGCAAGCTATACGTCGTTTAAATCGTACAGATAGTAAACAGCGTATTATTGTAACTGGATGTGCAGCCCAATTAAATCCTGAAAAATGGTCTTCTTTACCTGGCGTTGTTCAGGTTTTAGGGAACGAGGATAAACTACAAGAAAAAAATTGGACAGATGATGCCATAACGTCTGGAAATCAAGTTTCTGATATCATGGCTGTCAAAAAAACAGCAGCGCAGGTCGTTACGGAATTTACGGGACGGACGAGGGCTTTTGTCCAAGTACAGCAGGGATGTGATCATCGTTGTACGTTTTGCATTATTCCATTTGGGCGCGGACCGTCACGTTCGGTTACGGTTTCTGGGGTTATTGATCAGGTTAAAGCTTTGGTTGCGCGTGATTACAAAGAGGTCGTACTAACAGGGGTTGATATTGCTTCTTGGGGTAAAGATTTTGATGGCAATATCGCCCTTGGGGATTTATGTAAAGCAGTTTTAAATGCTGTGCCAGCATTGGAACGGTTACGTTTATCCTCAATTGACCCGATTGGGTTCGATGATACTTTATGGGATTTATTAGCTACTGAACCAAGGTTAATGCCACATGTACATTTATCGGTTCAAGCGGGTTCTGATATGATTTTGAAACGGATGAAACGCCGCCACCTGACTGCAGATGTCGACCAATTGGTTCGAAAGCTGCGTGCGGTTCGATCTGATATTGGATTAAGTGCTGATATTATTGCAGGCTTTCCCACAGAAGATGAAATTCATTTCCAAGAAACCTATGCGTTTTTAAAGGAACAAGCTTTTCCTTATTTGCATGTTTTCCCTTATAGCGAGCGTAAAGGAACACCCGCAGCACAAATGCCAGCAGTTTCTGTTGCTGTTCGTAAGGAGCGCGCTGCTAAGCTACGCGAACTTGGCGTTGAATCTGCAAAGCAGTTTCATCAATCTTTGGTGGGCAAGCAGGTTCGTATTTTAATGGAAACGCCAGATCGGGGACATACTGAACAATTCGCTGCTGCAATAGCAAAAGGGGTGGAGGCAACACCTGGTGAAATTCTGACAGCCGAAGTTATTTCGGGTGATTTTGATGGAATAATAGTGGAAAGAAAATAATGGCTCTTGGTTTTTTCTCGCGCCTTAAACAAGGATTATCACGCTCAACGCAAAAGTTGGGGACAAATTTAACCTCTGTTTTTACCAAACGAAGGTTGGATGAGGGATCTCTTGAACAATTAGAAGAAGTTTTGATTGCTGCCGATTTTGGTCCAGAAGTCGCAGAAAATGTTATTGAAACCTTCCGTAAAACACGCTTTGGTTCTGAGGTTACAGATAAAGAGATTAAAGACGCATTAGCAAAAGAGATTGCCAGAGTACTACAACCTGTTGCGGTGCCATTTAAACCTAATTTAGAGTTAAAACCCCACGTAGTATTGATGGTCGGGGTAAATGGTACGGGTAAAACTACAACGATTGGCAAGCTGGCCAGGTTTTATGGTGAGCAGGGATTAAAGGTCATGATGGTGGCAGGGGATACGTTTCGTGCCGCTGCGGTAGAACAATTGCAAATATGGGGGGAACGTGTCGGTGCGCCAGTGATTGCGGGTAGGCCAGGAGCCGATGCTGCTGGATTGGCTTTTGAAGCATTAAAGCGCTCTAAAAATGAAGGTGCTGATTTATTGTTGGTTGATACAGCAGGACGATTGCACAACAAGAGTGCTTTGATGGAAGAATTGGCCAAAATTATACGCGTTATGCGCAAATTTGATGAGACCGCCCCTCATTCAGTATTGTTAGTATTGGATGCAACCACAGGACAAAATGCTATTGAGCAAGTCCGAATTTTCAAAGAAATTGTTGATGTATCGGGATTGGTTATTACCAAATTAGACGGTACGGCACGTGGGGGGATTGTTATTGCTTTGGCTCAAAAGTTCGGTCTACCCATTCATGCTGTTGGAGTGGGCGAACAAGCAGAAGATTTAAGAGATTTCTCTGCAGAAGAATTTGCTTTGGGATTGGTCGGTAACTCTGGGGTAGAGGTTTCTACAACAGAAGTTGTAGAAGACAAAGAAGAACCAGAAGCTAATATCTGAAAATAAGTTATTTAATTTTATAAAAGGTCGACAGGTTTTATGATTTGGCATTGTAAAACCTTTTTTATATTTATGAAATTAAGTCTCTATAAAAAAACAATATATTTGTAATCAAAATTATTTTATTGTTAAAATGAATTAGTAGCATCTACTATGATGAGAATATTGATTTTTGCAATATTCGTTTGGGTGGAATTGTGATGGTAAGATAACCTTGTAGGATTATTTATTCACAGTTGTCTATCAATTTATCATATGAAACAAATCATTGGAAAATTGTGAAATGAAAAATGGTAAAGGATCGTTCTGTTATTCAAATATGGATTATTGCATATAAGACAGCCCAGAAAGCCGCTATTTACGGCCTTGCAGATCTTTTCTCTATGGCAGAATATGCGTGTGCTGCCAAACAAAAAATCAAAGTAGAAATCATATCAGATGAAGCATTGTACTCTGTGGGTAAAGAGATACCAAATGTTATTATTTTACCCCCCAGCCTAGATAAAATTCCCAACAGATCGGATAATCAAAACTTACTTAAATTTTTACTTCACTATCATGAGCAAGGATGTATTTTGGCTTCTATTTGTGCAGGAACATTTATTTTAGCTGAAACGAATTTGTTGAATAATAGAGAAGCAACGACCCACTGGGCCTATGCTGAAATTTTTAAATATACTTTTCCCAATGTTATCATAAAAGAAGATAAGATTTTAATTGATGATGGGGATATCATTACCGCTGGTGGTATGATGGCTTGGATTGATTTGGGATTAAGGGTTGTCGAACGTTTCCTTGACCGCAGTATTATGCTAAGGACAACCCAGTTCATGCTGATTGACCCCCCAAGAAAATTACAAAGTTCATATATTAATTTCATGCCGAAATATAACCACGGTGACAAAGCTATTTTGAAAGCTCAACGATGGTTATTAAATACAAATTTGCGTAAGGTCACTGTCAAAGATTTGGTTAATCAGTCTGGGCTAGAAGAACGAACTTTTCTAAGGCGTTTTAAAAAGTCAACGAAACTAACGCCAAAAGCATATTTACAACATTTTAAAATTGAACGCGCGCGGAATATTCTTGCCAGTACCAATGCCTCGATTGATCAAATCTCTTGGGAAATTGGATATGCTGATACCAGCTCTTTTCGTAAAAATTTTACAAAAATTACCAGCCTTACCCCAAGAGAATATCGTAGAAAATATGGTATTAAAACATAGTTTTATATTTCATAGGCTACGGGCGAAGTATAAGCCATGGCAATTGAATGAATAATACGATGTGCATTTTCAATAAAAATTTTACTTTGTTCTGCACTTAGAATTAATTCAGAGAAAACAGCTGTTATGACCAAGGTTCCAAGATGAAATGAGAAATGAAAAGTAAATAATAAACTGCCCGAAGTGCGATTAGCAACTGATCGATAAGCTAGAATATGAATATCAGGTTGTGTCAGTAAATTTTCTGTTTTTCCACCATTAGTAAATCCCAGTCCCTCACATCCGTTAATGGCATTTTGACGGTTAATATGTTGAGGTATATGATTTGCAGGAATTAAACTATCTTCTTCTGCTTCTCTTGGTATTGCATTTTTAATGGCATGCATTCGCTTTTCAAATAGTTGAGCCGCAGTCGCGATATCTGACATTTGAATATTAATGTCAGCGATTTCTAACTTACATCCAATTTCTGTTAAATCTTTATTTTTTTTTCGTAAAGAAACTGCGCTATAGGTATTAATACTTCGTATATGTAATACGTCCATAACAGCAAGTGAAAAAATCGAAGTCAATAACGAATTCAAAGAAACATTCGAAGCTTTTGAATAGTGATCAAGAGCCTTCAATTCATTTCTATTAATAATCCAGCTATGTAAATTTGTTACAGGTGTAGGCGTTGGATTATTAATTTTATAAAGTGCTTTGTGTAAAGGCACAATATTTGAAGTGTTTGATATGTCGGAATGTAGGTCATCCTCGCAACGGCGACAGGGCACAGTAGGATGCCATACAGGCATATGTTCAAAGGAATGTTGTTGTTTTGAGTTGTCCACAGAACTTAAGATATGGGATAGGACCTGTTTTGCAGAGAAAGTATCTGCTATTGCATGATGTTGTGTTAAGATTAACAAGCATCCAATATTTTTTTGCAGATAAATAATTCGTAATCGGGTTAACTCACTTGAGTGATCTAAAATATCATTAACTTCTTTTCTTAAGATCGTATCAAATTTGGGTAAATGGTAATCCATTCTGAATGTGTTAAAGCTGGGATTATGAAGTGTTTTATCACGCTTAACGTACCATTTATCCCCATTAACGATCAGTTTAGATAAAAGAATAGGATTATCAAGACAATATTGTGTAAAGATTCGTTGACATTCAGTTTCATCAATCTTGTGATCAATATAAATCAAGGTAACAACTTGCGATGAACCCATAAAGCTGGCGTGGGCGTTAGCCATACCTGTCTCAACAGTATTTAAGTGACGTGAATACATAGGAACAACAATCTAAAATTATTATTTTTGTAGTTGAGAAATAAATTCTTTTGTATCGATAACGCTCGCATAACCAAAAGAAAGCGCATTCATAAAAGATGCGTGAACCTCGTCGGCAGAAACGTCAATGTCGTTAAACTTTGCTTGCTGTGCTGCGACAGCATCGTGAATGATTGTAATATTATACCCAAGATCAGCCCCAGCACGAACGGTAGCGTCAACACACATTTGGGCCATTGCTCCGACGATAATAATGTTTTTGCAATGATGCTGATCTAAAATTTCTTTGACGTTTGTTCCTTTGAAAGAATTTGGATAATTTTTTACCACAACATGTTCACTATGTAATGGCTTAACAATTTCATTAATTTCACACCCTTTGGAGGCTGGGGTAAAGAAAGGCGCCTCTGGTGAGGTGAATTCATGTTTAACGTGAATAATAGGAAGTGAATTCTTGCGCGCCATTTCAAGAACTTTTTTGCTTTGCTCTGAGACCGTATCAATATCAGGCAGCGGAAATTTACCTTCAGCAAAATAGTCATTTTGTAAATCAATGATCATTAAAGCCGTATTTTTCATGTTTATTAAACCTTATTAAAAAAAGTTAAGATCCCCATACTATAATTTGATTAAAAATTTTTAAGAGAGGCAAAAGTGACAAATATGGTTGTATTTCAGACATAATGAGCGTCATTTTTGGTAAAAAAACGAAATAAAATAATCATTTTTTGGCTGTTTTTGTGGGGTCGTGAAAAAGACTTGTTCGTTTAGTAAGATATTTTAAGTAATGTTAAAATTTTCTTTTTTTGACTGTTATTTGTCTTTTTACTCTATATAAAATTATATGAAAGCTACCTAGAATTGGCAAAATCGAACTAATTCAAGGTAGTAAAATGAAAAATATTCTTTTTGATTTGCAAGAAAATCAATTATCCAATGCTGTAAATCATTCAGTTTTATATGACGCTTTTAATCCCTCTTTGGTCTCAGATTTTTTGGAATGCATTGATCAAAAGATTACGCACTTGCTACAAGATAAAAGTAAGCATGGTGTTCATTTAATTCAACCTTCTAATTTAATGAATATCGTTAAGCAATTAACAACCAAAGATTTCGAGCATAAAACGCCATTAGAACGATTTAACAGTATTATTGACTTACATATTCGCACTGGAATTCGAGTAAATTCAACCGGATATATGGCAAGACAATTTTCATCTGTTGTCCCTGTCGCAGCGATGTATGATATGGTTGCTTCGATATGTCCTCAGCCCGCTTCTTTTTATGAATGTGGACCTTTACCGAATGTTGCTGATAAAATTATGGCAGAGGAGTTCAGCCATTTTCTTGGTTGGGAACAGCAAGATTTTGATATGATTTCAACCTCAGGGGCCAGCCTTGCCAATCTGACTGCGGTCACTGCAGCGCGCAATCTTAAATTTCCGGATATTTTACGACAAGGTACTTTGGTACAAGGTAGTGAAAAGCCAGCAATAGCGATTGGAGCTGATTCTCATTTTTCAGTAAGTCGGCTTGCGGGGATTTTAGGAATAGGACAAGATAATATTGTTATCTTACCTATCAATAAAAAACGTCAAATTTGTATTCGCAAAGCACAACAAGCATTACAACAAGCCAAGGCCAAAGGATTACGTGTGTTTTGTATTATTGGCTCTGCTGGAACAACAAGTGTTGGTGCAATCGATCCGTTGAAAGAATTGGCCGATTTGGCCCATCAATATGATGCATGGTTTCATGTGGATGCAGCGCATAGTGGTGCTTTTTTAGTTTCAGACCAGTTAAGAAGCAAGGTCAAGGATTTATCGTATGCAGATTCTTTTTGCTTGGATGCGCATAAAACATTATTTGTTCCTGCTGCTTGTACACTGCTTTTTTATAAAAATGCTGCACATTCAAATTTATCTTTTCCATCTCATGCCAGTTATGTTTCAGAAACTGATGAAATTAGTCGCTTTGAAAGCGGGACTAAGAACTTTGAATGTACTAAACGACCCTCCATTTTGAATTTATGGGTGGCATGGACATTATACGGCAGAACGTTATTTGAAGAAAAATTAAATTATTTAGTTGAGATTACAGCCCAAGCTTACAATTACATTCAATCTTTGAATGATTTTGAAGTTTTACACGCACCAGAGTCCAATATTTTATGTTTTCGATATGTCCCCAAAGGGGTACCAGATCAGCAGTTAAATCAATTACAACTTAAAATTTGGAATGTGTTACGCACTGGTGGGCGGCATTTTATTTCTAAGGTGGATTTAGATGATGTAACGGCACTGCGCATTGTTATAATGAATCATGAAATTACGATCAATGATGTTATTGATCTGATCATTAATATTCGAAAAACAAGTAACAAAATTATAAAATTGTAAAATATATAGTATTAACAAAGAATATATTATGCCTATCACAAATTCTGTTCAAGAAATATTAGAAACTGTTATTCCTGAATCGTTGCTATACCCAAAAAATATAGATGAGATTTTACAATTACCTACGTTTCTGTCACGTTTAAATTTTTCACAAACAATAACAGGAACATCTTTTGATGCGCTTGATATTAATGTCCAAGAGGCCGTTGTCTTAAGGCGAATAACACAATTGGTAGAGATATGTCGAACGAACCCCGTTTGGAAGGATCGTATAAATAACGTTGTTGGTACTGATCCAATAACGTCTTTTGAAGCGTTTATGTCTATCCCCGTCACTAATAAAGAAGTTTTTACAGATCTCTTTGCGGATAAACGTATTGGAATGGTCGTTCCAGTGGAAAGAGGTGGATTTCAAATTGCCAATAGTGGTGGTACAGCTTCTGGTCGTGCCTCCGAGATTGTGTATTCTCGACAAGAGTTATTAGATACTTACAAAAGGGCTGGCACATTTATTGGGCAACATATTATTGAACCTTATATGGATGCCAAACAAGCATGTTGGGTTGGAACAACATTAGCAGATAACCAATTATGGAGCAGTGGCACTATGGTTGGTGGGTTATTACAAGAAATTCCTAATATAAATTATTTAGGTATTGGTCCGATGTCTTGTAATACGTATCAACGTATTATGAACAACCCAGGACAAAAAGTATTGATGGGTATTGTTAATGATATTGCCGCTTTGGTGCCATATGCCAATTCGTTGACCAATCAGCAAAAACAAGAGTTGCGATTGGTTTTATATGGTAGTGGCTTATTACCTCAAAAGGTAAAAGATGATCTAAGGTGTGCTTATCCTAATTTATTGATATTGAGTTTCTTTGCTGCTACCCAAGCCGAAACCATTGGCCTGCAACTAGACGAAAATAGTAATATTTTAACCGCCGTACCCGGATTACATTTAATTGAAATTGTTGACGAAAATGGCCGTTGGGTTCAAGAGGGGGAAGAAGGCGACTTGGTCGTAACAAGGTTATTTGCGAATGAAGCCCCCGTCTTAAGATATAAATTAGGAGATCGCGTGATAAGAAGGTCAAATTTGAAGACACATTCTTTGAATTCAATGCAGTTCGAATATGTAGGACGCAGTGATGATTTTATTACGATTGCAAGTACGGCATTTTATGTTCCGCACGCATTGCCGATTATCGCTCAGAATTTAAAGGATGCGAATATCGTTGATTTAAATAAAATTGCAGACATCTATCAATTGCACGTCAACCAGCAGGGAAATGATGTGCATTTAGTGATAGCAACCAATAATTACGCAGATTACAAACAGATTTGCAACGACAGTACTGTACAAATAACAATAACCGAGGCAATGCTAAGTGGTTTATTTGCATCTAAGGCTAAATTCTCGGATTATCAGAAGTCAGCTTTTATAAAAAATAATTGTCGGTTTAGATTGTCGTGCGTGCCGCCAGATTCTGTTTTGATACATAGAACTGAAGTTGGAAAAACACCTTTAATTTGTAGAGTAGCATAGATTCAAATTACGTTTAGAAGTTTTTGTGAGCCTTATTAAAATGGCCTTATAGTTGTTACTGTAAGGCTTTTTTACTTGTCTATAACTGGTTCAAAAAAGTAGTTTTTTTAATCTGCTTATTTTATCTTTAAATAATTTGATATTAGTTGCTGCTTTTGTTGGATAAGGGTGTGCTTTAATATGTACGATTGAATAATGACTTCACTGTCAGAAAGGATGTTAGAAAGGATCATTTTGGTGAAGATACGTCAATAAAATTAGCATTCACAATTCAGTCTAATAAAAAAATGTATGCAATATTAGTAGGGTCAGGCATTTCCAGATCATCAGGTATTATGACGGGATGGGGCACGTGTGATCTAATTGCACGTTATGCCACAGCAAAAGAGGAAATGGAGCTTGATTGTGAATCCGATGAAGGTAGAGATAATTATTGGGCGGAGTGGTATCGAACCTTTCAAAAAAGATTATGAAAAAAGGATTAAAGGTTCTCATTGATGCCCACCATGCAATTGTAAAATTAGTCAAAGGTGTATTTATCAAAGTCATTATTACGACTAATTTCAATCGATTGTTGGAACAAGCATTGCAAGCCAGGGGGATAACACCAGTGGTAATTGCATCTGAAAATGATTTAAAAGGACAAAAGTCATTAGATCATGTCAGTTGTTTTTTATTTTCTGTTACTCAATACAACTATATCGATTTCTAGCATCAAACATATTATGATCCGTTAGTTATAAATGTACTTTAAAAATAATAATCACATGGACAATTTACGCTGTTTATTTTTAGACAAATTTATTCCAGCTAGAACATTTAACATTAATAGGGTGATGTTAACGCCACCTGCAATTAACTCGACTATTTGAATAAGGAAGAAAGTAAAATCAAGATGTTCGTGAACAGCAAGATAACGCAAATATAATGCACATGGAATCAAGATAATAAGACCATTTAATGCAATAAAAGGCATACGTTTTTTCTTATGATGAATAGCTGGATTATTTATTTTTCCTGCCATTTTAGATCCTGTTCCACTTACAATAATTAATGCAGGAATAAGAAAAATAAAGCCATAAGGGATTAAAATTTTAACATTTTTTATAAAGTTTAAATGGCCACTTAATTCAGTTGTAACTGTTGAAAACCAAAAAATTAGTAAAATAATTAAGGCTGTTATTCCAGCAATACGGTGAATAAAGGACAGAGTGTATTTCTTTGTCATTTCATATTTTCAATTGCGATGATGATGTGGGTCAGACTTTTTATTGTGCTATCAATGTCATGAATATTTAGATTTTTAAAAATATTATCTGCCATTTTTTTCCACTCTATATTGATTGTATCAAAGGCTTTCACACCAAGTCTTGTTAATTGAAATAAAGATGATTTTCTATGGGCAGGATTATGAAGTTGTTGGACATATTCAAGTTTTAATAACTCATCAATAGTTCGTTGTACGGCCTGGCGTGTCAAACCCATCATACGTGCGATATACGGCACGGTTAACGGTTTATTTTCGAGTCTTATTGCGCCTAATACCTTCCATTTTGATGTTGTTAAACCGTGTTGAGAGGCTAATCTATCACCAATCAGGTTGACATCGTGATAAGCCCTGAACAGTCCAATAATAATTTTATTTTGCATTGTCATGATGATATTGTTTAATAAAATGACAACATGTTGTCAATAAATCTTTTATCATTCGAATTTGATGATATAGGTTTCAAATGTAAAATGAATGAACATTGGCAAAATATTGTAGAAAGTAGTAACTACAAATATCATTGTGCAAACTAGTTAGAATATTGTGTATTGTAATAAGGTAATTATGTAGTGCTATGCACACTTATGAGTATACTTTGTAAATACAACTTAGTTTGCTTTAGTTTATCTTGTAAAATTAAGAAAACGTTGGAGCATACATTTGAAATATTAGTCGATTTTTGGGGAATGAAGAATTTATAATACCGTTATGTTTGTAACAAACTTATTAGTTTTTTTATATGACAGGTAATGTTTAAAAAAGTTATTGCTAACATAGCAGATATTTGTGAAGAATCTTATCAATGATTATACTATCTATAAAAAGAGGGCGAATAAATCGCCCTCTTTTTATATCCTACAAAGGAATAGTTTCCCGTGCCAATGTTGTCAAAGCAACAATACCGGGAAGTGCTTTACCTTCCAGCCATTCAAGGAAGGCACCGCCAGCGGTAGAGACATAGGACATGTCATGAATAACACCCGCATGTTTTAACGCAGAAACGGTATCCCCACCACCAGCAACACTTTCCAGTTTGCCAGCTTTGGTTAATTTGGCAGCTTCTTGAGCCACTGCATTGGTTGCTTTGTCAAATGGGGTGAATTCAAATGCACCTAAAGGACCGTTCCAAACCAAAGTTTTCAGTTCAGTTAGGGTTTTATTCAACAATTCTACGGTTTTTGGCCCAACATCTAAAATCATTTGGTCATCAGGAACCGCATTGACATCTACGATTTTGGTTGCTGGATCATTTTTTAATTCAGCAGCAACAACAACATCGACAGGAAGCAGAATCTTACAACCCTTTTCCTTGGCCGTTGCCATAATATTGCGTGCGGTGTCATGCATTTCCGCTTCTTGCAATGATTTGCCAACTTTAACGCCTTGAGCAGCGAGGAAAGTATTCGCCATTGCACCACCAATAACCAATACGTCAACTTTGCTGATCATATTGGAAAGTAGATCCAATTTAGTAGATATTTTCGATCCACCAACGATGGCACCTACTGGGCGTTTTGGGTTTTCTAACGCGCGGTTTAATGCATTCAGTTCTGTTTCCATTAAACGCCCCGCAAAAGAAGGAAGGTATTTTGTAACCCCCTCTGTTGAGGCATGGGCACGATGAGATGCAGAAAACGCATCATCAACATAGATGTCAGCCAACGCAGCCAATTCTTTTGATAATGTTGGATCGTTCTTTTCTTCACCAGCGTGGAAGCGGGTATTTTCCAGTAACAAAATGTCACCGTCTTTTAACGCATCGACTGCTTTTTTGGCATCTGGGCCAATACAATTATCCGCAAATGCAACGGGCAGATTTAAGATGTGGGCCAATGATTGACCAACAGGTCTTAAAGACATTTCAGGAACCACTTTCCCCTTTGGACGGGCAAAGTGACTGCAAATGATGACTTTTGCACCCTTTTTCACCAATTCTTGGATCGTAGGGGCTAAACGTTCCAATCTTGTTGTATCGGTAATTTTACCATCATGGGTGGGAACATTTAAGTCCCCACGTAATAGTACTTTTTTACCTTTACAATCAAGATCATCAAGCGTTTTAAATGCTTTTTGATCAACCATTGTTATTTGCTTCCTAAAATAACTGCTGTATCAGTCATACGGGTTGAGAAACCCCATTCGTTATCATACCAACCTGCAACGCGGATCATTTTACCACCATCAATAAACCCTGTTTGAGTTGCATCGAATGTAGAAGAATTGTAGCAGTGATTGAAGTCAGAGCTTACCAATGGTTTGTCATTATAACCCAAGATTCCCTTTAATGGACCTTCAGCTGCCTTTTTGAAATAAGCATTTAATTCTTCAATAGAAGCAGGGATTTTGCTTGGAACGAATTCTAATGCAACATAAGAAACGTTAGGGGTTGGAACACGAATAGCAATACCGTCTAGTTTGCCTTTTAATTCAGGAATAACCAATGCAACGGCTTTTGCAGCACCTGTAGTCGTTGGAATAATATTTTGTGCAGCAGCACGTGCGCGGTGTAGATCTTTGTGTAATGTATCAACAGTACGTTGGTCACCTGTGTATGAGTGGATGGTAATCATGCTACCAAATTCGATACCAACAGTGTCTTGCAATACTTTGGCAATTGGGGCCAAGCAGTTTGTTGTACAAGAAGCGTTGGAAATGACAGTCATGTCACTGGTGATAACATTTTGGTTAACACCATATACAACGGTTGCATCGACTTCTTTACCAGGGGCAGAGATTAATACTTTGCGAGCACCTGCTTTTAATAATTCACCAGCGGCTGCCTTATTTGTGAACAGACCCGTACATTCCATAGCAACATCCACACCTTGTAGGGGTAATTTGCTTGGGTCTCTTTCTGCGGTGATTTTGATGGGGCCAATGGTACGACCAGCATGGGTTTTAATGGTCATAGTGTTATCTGTAACAGTAACATCAGCAGGAAGACGACCATGAACCGTATCATAGGTAAGAAGATGTGCGTTTGCTTCTGGGCTTCCTAGATCGTTAATTAAAACAACTTCGGCATCGGTGCGGCCTGTTTCGATGATGCTGCGTAGTACCAAACGACCGATACGACCAAAACCGTTAATTGCAACTTTAATAGCCATAATAAAAATCTCCTTAAAGTATTATAGATTATAGAAAGACTTAAAAACAAAAATGTAGGTTTATGTTCCTAACAGATTATACTTAAATTTTTGAAAATCAGTCACGTTTTTTTGATGACGGGAATTTTAAAAATGCATTTATCATATTTTAAAGAACCTTTTTGATTTTCGAATAATCTAGTGTGAAAACGATATTGCAAACTTGTCAACAAGTATTTTAATAAATGATAAAGATTGTAACTCAGGTAGCAGTATATATTGTTTTTTTTTAATAGGTAAGATTGTATAAAATATTATTATTTTATATAGTGGTAGTTCGTTTTATAAAATTTTATTAAAATATTATATTTTAAGGGTAATGCAATTTTATCTTGAATATAATTTGCATGAGTATTAGGAAAATAACTTGATAAACTATAAAATGTTTTCCTATGGTGTTATTTATATAAACCCCTTGCAATAGATAAAATTATGTCCCGTCGTTATAATACTTTTATAATATTAAGCAGTTTATTTTTCCTGAACGCATGTAAATTGGTGGATCAAAGAACGTTTAATCCCAGTGCAGGGCGCAAACCTATACCTTATGTTCCGCCAGCCCCACCAGCCCCACCACCGCCAGCCCCGCCAATCGAAATTGTACAGGGTACTCCTGCTGATCAATGGGCAAAGCCTTTAGCAATTTTGGTTAGGGATGCGTTGAAAAGAAAAGCAGATGCTTTATTTGTTGTGACCATTGTAACGCCTGTTGCACAAACACCATCCTTACAACAAGAACAACTGCAAAAAACTGTGAAACAAGATGGGCAGGCTGTTGCACAGGCCATTGTTAAGGCTGGTGCTAGACCAGAACAGGTTCAATTAACAGCCAAAGCAGACGGGGCAGTGCAAAAAAATGTTGTGCGGGTCGATATTCATTAATTTCAAATTTTTAAAAACCATATCATTATCCACAGACGTAAGATTTTAGATTGATATTATAATAATCTGTACGGAATTTAAGGAGTAAGTTTAAGTGACAGAACGTACGATATCTGCACACCCTTTTTACGCATATTGTAAAACTGCATTACAAGACATTGAACAACAGGGGCGATATCGTAGATTTACACCGTTAAGCAGACGATCTGCACATTATCCGATTTATGACAATGACACACCACAACAACCAGAAAGACCGGTTGTTGTATGGTCTGCTAATGATTACTTGGGGATGGGTATCGAACCCGAAGTCATGAATGCCGCAATTACCGCGATACAGGAATACGGTGCAGGGGCCGGGGGAACGCGCAATATAGCAGGAACACATCCTTTGCATGTAGCACTAGAAGCAGAGCTTGCAGATCTACATGGTAAAGAGGCTGGATTGTTATTTGTCTCTGGGTACGTGTCTAATCAGGCTAGTTTACAAACAATTTTAACCAGTATGTCTGGAGGCTGGATTACCTTTTCTGATCAGCAAAATCACGCGTCAATGATTGCAGGAATCAAGGGGGCAAAAGGATCTGATTGTATCATCTTTAAACATAACGATCTAAATGATTTGGAATCAAAACTAGCTGCAGCTCCTAAAGATTCACCAAAAATGATCGCTTTTGAAAGTGTTTATTCAATGGACGGGGATATTGCTGATATAGGGGCAATATGTGCGTTGGCACGTAAATACAATGCATTAACGTATTTGGATGAAGTACATGCCGTTGGTTTGTACGGTAAACAAGGCGGTGGTGTTTCAGAGCGCGATGGGGTCGCAGACCAGGTTGATATTATCGAAGGAACACTGGCAAAAGGATTCGGCGTTCACGGAGGATACGTTACCGCCAACAAGGATATTATCGAATATTTAAGATTAGCTGCATCAGGATTTATTTTCACCACGTCACTACCTCCATCGGTAGTTGCAGCAGCACTGGCTAGTGTACGTTTGGTGCGTGAACAAAACTGGCGACGTGAGAAATTGTTCGAACGCGTTCATACATTCCAGCAAAAATTAAAAGATGCTGGTATTCCCTTTATTCAGACGGAAAGCCAAATCGTACCTGTGATGATTGGGGATGCTAATTTATGTAAGGAGGTTAGCAGACGTTTGCTAGAAGAATATGCAATTTATGCAACGCCTATCAACTATCCAACTGTCCCCAAGGGAAAAGAGCGACTACGTTTAACGCCTAATCCATTTCACACAGATGATATGATGGATGATATGGTTAATGCATTGCGGGCTTTGTTGTTAAAATAGTAGATAGGAAAGATAGGCTATTATTAAGGATAATAGCCTATAATCGACTTAATTTTACCTGCCTTCTTTTTGTAAGATTGTTTTTAAAGTTTCATAACTAACGGCACCAGGGATTATTTTTTTATCATTAATCACCAGTGCAGGCGTACCATCAATCCCCAAGTCGCGTAGTAACTGAACATTATCCTCTAGTGCTTTGGTAACAGAAGCCGCTTTCATATCTTGGATCAAACGATCAGCATCCAGCTTTTGTTGCTTAGCAATTGTTTTAATTGTGTCTTCTGTAATTTCTTCTTTTGAATCCATAATGGCTTTCATCATGCTAACATACCCATTTTGACGAGTTGCTGCGACGATGGCTCTGGACTGTAAAACACTATTTTCCCCTAGAATAGGAACAATTTTAAAAATAATGCGGACATTTTTGTCATCTTTGGTGAGTTGAACCAGTTCAGGAAGAATTTTCTTACAATATGGACAGCGTGGGTCAAAAAATTCTACAATTGTATTCTTAGCATTTGGATTGCCAATAAATCCGTCTGTTGGCAAAACATTCATCAAAACATTTTTCTTCTCAGCCAAAGTTTTAGAAGCACTTTCCGTACGTTGTTTTGTTCTCTTTTGTTGTGCTGCAATAATGGCATCTTCCAGGATAGAAGGGTCGTTTTTAAGCGCCTGACGCACGGTGGAAATAATTTCTTTGTGTTGTTCAGGGGTGAAACTGCTATTATCTTGAGCATACCCTGAAAGTGGGGTCACCATAACACCACAGAACAAGCTGGCGGTTAAAGGAATGTGAAAGTAGCGCTGAAAAGGCGACTTTTTCATAAATGTTTCTCCTGGTAGAAAAAGTAAATAATTATTCAACATAACATTATACAGTATTATGGTTATTATGTTATAAAAAAACGGTTATTAATTATATTCTTACTGTGAATAATTGTAACTGTAAGTCTAAATATTTGTTAATTCTGCTGATTCATCGGAGACCAACCGCGTGTCAAAGCGTTCTTATCGTTTACGTAGTCGTTATTTATTAAAAGGATGTACCTTTTTGAAAAAGCCTGCTCATCATTTTATTACCGATACTAATTTCTTAAGAAAAGCAGGTAAAGTAGCTATCAGTGCTATGGTTGCTGTATCATTGACGGCATGTGGTGGCGAACATACTGGCCATAAAACCATCAAAACAAAAAATTTAAACAATCGCGTAACTGGCTATGTTGGTAGTGTTGCAGCAGACGAACCTCAGGCAGCAATGATTGCGCGGGATGTTTTAATTCGTGGTGGTAACGCAGCGGACGCAGCAACGGCTTTGGGTTTTGCTTTAACAGTGACATTGCCGTCACGTGCGTCCTTGGGGGGCGGGGGTGCTTGTATTGCGTATCGTCCTGGTCAACCGGCACAATCCTTTCTATTTTTACCCCAATCAGGCATAATTCAGGGGCAAGCCGACCGTCCCGCAGCCGTTCCGATGATGGCACGTGGATTATATTTGCTACAGGCTAGTGAGGGTAAAGCAGATATTAACGATATTTTACACCTTATTGGAAATATGGCCCAAAATGGGGTAACGGTATCTGACATTTTTGCCAATGATTTGGCAGCTGTACAAGGACCTTTATTTTTGGATGCCGCGATGCAAAAAATCTTTGCTCGTAAAGACGGTACAGTATTGCAGGCAGGGGATATGTTGTATCAGCCCCGTTTAAAAATTATTTACGATCGATTAATTACCTCTGGGGTATCTGATTTGTATATCGGATCTTTGGCGCACAGCTATGCCCTTGGAGCGCAAGCCGCTGGGGGTGGATTAAGTGGCGAAGGGTTTAGAAATGCCCTACCTGTAAAAGCCCCAGCTTTGTCGGTGGTAATGGCTAAGGGACAAAATGTATATTTCGTTTCTCCATCTGCTGATGGTGGTTTGGGCATGGCAATGGCGTGGCGAAATCTAAGTAATGGAAAAGGAAATGCCTCTGCAATATCTCAAGGGACAGTGGCGCAATGGCGAGCAAGTAATGGTTTGGCCTTTGATAAAAAAAATATTTTAGCTCAGGAAAATAAAGCGCAGTCTTGGTTAAATGAAGGCAAAGCTGGTAGTGGTAATTTGCCTTCCCTACCTGCATCGACTTCATTTTCAGTGATGGATCGTAATGGTGGTGCTGTCTCCTGTGCATTAACAATGAATAATTTATTTGGTACTGGTCGTATTGCTGGAACAACGGGGATTGTTATGGCAGCTTCTCCTAAGTCAGTGCCACAACCTTTGTTAACTGCAGCGATCGCAACATATAAAAATCGCTTTATGGCTGCGGTTTCAGCTTCTGGACAAAATGAGGCAGCAGCAGCAGGTGCTGAAGTTTTAAATACATTGCTGACCCATACCAAAGATGGAAAAAACAATATTGACATTGCCCATCCCAATTCCCCCCAAGGTCGGGTAAACGCTGTGTTCTGTGAAGAAGGTATGCCTGGAAATAGCAATTATTGTCGTGCTTATACTGATCCTTCAGGATCGGGTCTTGCGATCAGTCGTCGATAAATATTTATTTTATAATGGATTCATGCGTCATTTTCGGTAAAATGAAAGTGACGTTTTTTTTGCGATAAAAGTTAATAGAATCAAAGTAATATTTGGTTGTTGATAAAAAAGAAGGTTTTAAAGATAATGGATAAAAATAAAGCATTAGATGGTGCATTAGCTCAGATTGAACGCGCTTTTGGTAAAGGTTCCATTATGAAAATGGGTGAAAAACCCGCAGTTCAAGTTGAGGCGATATCAACAGGATCAATTGGACTGGATATAGGTTTAGGCATTGGTGGGGTGCCACGCGGACGTATTGTTGAGATTTATGGACCTGAAAGCTCTGGTAAAACAACGATGGCGTTGCATATCATTGCTGAAGCCCAGAAAACGGGCGGAACTTGTGCATTTATCGATGCCGAGCATGCCTTGGATCCAATTTATGCCAGAAAACTAGGCGTAGATATTGATAATTTGCTTATTTCCCAACCTGATGCAGGAGAGCAGGCACTTGAAATTGCGGATACGTTAGTACGGTCAGGTGCAGTTGATGTATTGGTTATTGATAGTGTGGCAGCACTGGTTCCCCGTGCCGAGCTTGAGGGGGACATGGGGGATAACCATGTTGGGTTACATGCACGTTTAATGAGCCAAGCTTTAAGAAAATTAACTGGTTCCGTTTCACGCTCAAATGCCTGTTTGATATTTCTAAATCAGATTCGTCAAAAGATTGGTGTCATGTTTGGTTCGCCAGAAACAACGACTGGTGGAAATGCGCTAAAATTCTATGCTTCTGTACGTTTGGATATTCGTCGTATTGGTCAAGTTAAGGATAAAGAGGAGGTCACAGGAAATCAGACTCGTGTCAAAGTAGTCAAAAATAAAATGGCCCCACCGTTCCGCCAAGTAGAATTCGATATTATGTATGGTGAAGGTATCAGTAAAATGGGCGAATTAATTGATCTTGGTGTTAAGGCCGGTATTGTTGAGAAAGCTGGGTCATGGTTTTCTTATGACAGTCAACGCATCGGTCAAGGACGCGAGAACGTAAAGCAGTTTTTACGAGACAATCCAGAAGTCAGTCACAGTATTGAACAACGTATTCGTGAAAAGGCAGGGGTTGTTGGCGATGCCATGATGTCTGACGAAAATGAGTCAGATGATTTGTTAGCTGAATAATGGAAATGACCAAGTAGTCTTTACTTGGTCATTTTATTGGCTAGGCGTTGAATTCAAACCATGCTTCGACTTCAACGCAAGCATTCATTGGCAATGATGCCACGCCAAAAGCAGAACGTGCGTGCTGCCCAGCTGGGCCAAAGACCTCAACAGCCAAATCAGAGGCACCATTCATAACTGCTGCTTGTTGGGTGAATGTTGGGGTGCTTGCGACAAAACCGCCCAAACGTACCAGCTTATTAATATAGTTAAGACTGCCAAGTGCAGCCCGTGCTTGAGCTAAAATATTAATCATGCAAAATCTAGCAGCCTTGGCCCCGGTTTCAACATCAACTTCATCCCCCAGTAATCCTGTGGCAAATAATTTGCTATGAACCAAGGGTAATTGCCCAGAAATAATCAACCAATTTCCAGTTTTTACGCTTGGTACATAATTTGCCACGGGGGTGGCTGGGGTGGGTAGAACAATTTTCAAAGCCTCAAGACGTTCTTCGGGGGTGGACATAATGGTTTCCTTTAGTTAACTGACCAGTTTAAATTTACTATTTCGAGGATGATGAGGTGGAGTTTGTTTTTCACCTTCATCGGGTAAATCTAAGGGTAGCATAGGTAAGGCTTCATCACTAGCGTGTAAATTGTTGGGTGCATCTGCCAAGGGTTCATGTAGATAAATATCAGAAAGTGCCCTAAAACTGTAATCTAGAAAAGAGGTGGCATATAATGCACCCGGGTCACCTTCGACAGTTCCCGCAACGCCAAAGCGACTGTAAGCAAAAGTCGAGACATATTCCTTTAAAGGGGCACCATATTGCAAGCCGATGCTTACCGCTTGGCTTAAGCTTTCTAGTAGTCCTTTGACCATTGCATTTTCTTTGGTAGGGGTTATTGAAATTTCTCCTAAAGTACCATCTTCGTATTCCCCTGTTCGTAAAAATAAACCCCGTCCGGCAATACTGGCTTTTTGGGTAATTCCCTTACGTCGTGGAGGAAGAGGTTTTTTTACGCCCCTACATAATGTTGTTTTAGAGGACAAGGGATGGGTAATCGGGTTAGGACGTGCTGGCATATGAGTAACAAACCCTGCCAAGGCTTGGTGCATGGCGTAATGTGCTTGGGCTGAAGGGGGGTGGATGATACTTTCGCCAGCTAGTGCTGCTGCTAGTGCTGATTCTAAGGTTAATCCTTTGTGGGCTAACCTTGCCAGAGTACTAAAAGCCAATAGGCCATCTTCCCTTAGCAAAGAAAAAATAGGGGCAAGGCCACAGGACTCTGATTCCAGTAATAGATCTGCAGGGTTACCTGGTGTTGAAAAACTGGTGTCGATTCGTTCCAAGCGAGAGCGTGGTTCATCAGAAGCAAGTGCCCAGATATCTTTTGCTGTTGTTGCCAATTCTGGCAATGCATTCCAGTCTGGGGATAAGGGCAAGAAATCTGCACCACATCCTGTATTTGCCAAAAGTGTTGCAAAACAGGCAAGACAACATGCAACATCCCTACCGTCGACGCTGTCATAGTCGTAACCCAGCTGTGCTAGACAAGCGTCAAGGTTTGAAAGGTAGATGATACCAGCACTGGGTTGGGCTGTAAATTCTAGCTGTTGATTCTCTAAATCATTTTGATGATTGGGGGACAATTCTGCAAAGGGTAATTCACCGTTGATGAAATTAGCCTGCTGTCGATGCAAAACACGTAATGTATCGGCTACAACCTCTAAGACATGTCGGTAGGATTGAGCATTAAACCCCGTCTCAGTCGAAGCAAAAGCGGCAAGATTGATAACAATACCTGGTTTTTGACCAGGATCGTTTTTCCAAATGACGCTGTTGGGACATGCTTGCTTTAATAACAAGATGGATTCCCAATGTTGCGCGGTAAAATTGGTTGCCTGTTCGCACAGAGGGAATAGCCAATTTGCTATTAAAACGTCCGTTTTTATAGGGGATGCGTCCAGCAAATGCTCTGGGCATAATTGAAGGATCGCTGTTGCAGCGTTATTTTCCCAATCTTCAGGGATCATAACAGAGTGTAAAGGTGCATCAGGATCAATCGCAGTACGCAGATTACGCATCCGGACGCCATTCCAAAGATGTCGTGTTTTCATACTTGATAGTTTAAGCGGTTTAGAGGCTGAAGATAAGGGATAATATCGATGTAAAAATTATACACGCCTATGGATATAGTGGATATTGTGGATAAAATTTCTCTCTAAGTTTCTTTTGATTAAAAACTAAAAGATTTTTAATTTACGGTGGTTGAAAGATATATCTATTCCAGTATACGTAAAATTGATTTTTATACGTCCATCCTGTATAGATAAATATCTATTTAGTTTTTTATAGATTCAAATTGAGAAAGATTTTATGCTTTTTTGTGAAAAGGGTATATCTTTAACTTTTAGAATTCTATACAAGAGTAAATCGTTATTCATATAAATATTAATGTATTAGAGTCATGACAACTTTAGGAACACGCCTTCACACGATGTTTAAGGGACGTTTGGTCGGCAAGGATGCTGGCGGGCGGTCTTATTATGAATCTCGCAAATTGAACCGTCTAGGCGGTGGGGAACAACGTCGTGAGCGTTGGGTCATTTATAACAAAGGTGACGATCCATCTGTTGTCCCTCCTGAATGGTGGGTATGGCTTCATCATGGAGCTGATGCACCTTTGCCAGCATCTAAACGTCATCCTTGGCAAACGGAATATCATGCCAACCCTACAGGAACTGCAACAGCATACCACCCTCAAGGCAGTGACTATGCTGGTGGAAAACGTGCCAAAGCAACGGGTGATTATGAAAGCTGGTCCCCTGGGGAATAGGTAAATTAAATCATTATGCAGGTTACCACTTCGAACAAAACACGACAGATTATTGAAATAATTGTTGGATTTATTGTGATTGTTGCGTTTATCACAGTGGTTATTTTGGCAATTGTTGGTCATGGTCAGGAAAGGGTAAGTGGCTATCCCTTGAAAGCTTCATTTGAGCATATTGATGGGCTAGACATTGGATCAGATGTTAAATTAGCTGGGGTTAACGTAGGTAAAGTTATTGAGGAAACCGTTGATCCCAAGACTTATAAAGCCACTGTCATTTTTACTGTGCGTCCTGACTTGCAATTACCAGTTGATACTGCCGCTGTCATTACGAGTGATAGTTTGCTGGGGGGGAAATATATTGACCTATCTCCTGGTGGGGATGAGAGTATCTTAAAACCTGGTCAGTTTATGTCTCATACTCAAGGTTCAATCAGTTTGCAGGAACTTTTAAGCAAATTCGTCTTTTCTATTGCTGATAATAAACCTAAATCGGATGATCATAAGAAAAATACAACCGATGACAAAGCTATAGCTCCTTTAGAATAAGGGGGTATGTATGATTAAGTCGAATGATCAATTGGATTTGTCTTCCTTGATGTGGCTACAAACCGATCAAAAGCCTGTAATTTGCAAGGAGAAGATCAAAATTTTAACTGAAAATCATGTTGAATTAATGCAAATGATGCAAGATGCGTTTGAAGATGCAATGTTGATGGGGGTTGATGAACAATTTATGCGGTCAGTATTAAAGGAAATGATTGACCAATTACGGAGTCCTGTAGTGTGAAAAAGATTTTATTGGTTGCGGCGTCTTGTATACTGAACGTTGGCATTCATCATCACGCAAATGCTGAAAAAAAGAAGTCATCTTCTTCAAACGCTTCTTCGGTGTCAGCAGATACATGGTTAAGTCAACCCAAAGCTGTTATTCGCGTTTTAAGCAAGCTTGAATCTGAAGCCACTGTTTTAACAATTCCTGTTGGGGGGACTGAAACATATAAAACCTTAACCATCAGTGTCAAACGATGCATCACACGGCCCACAGCACTGTCACCTGATAATGCGGCTTTTTTACAAATTGTGGATAG
Source organism: Commensalibacter oyaizuii (assembly GCF_029953265.1). NCBI lineage: Bacteria > Pseudomonadati > Pseudomonadota > Alphaproteobacteria > Acetobacterales > Acetobacteraceae > Commensalibacter > Commensalibacter oyaizuii. The sequence goes on along the minus strand of NZ_JASBAO010000001.1, from coordinate 1,309,003 downwards.
TAAATTGCCAACTAATCCGTTTGCTGCATGGATTTTTTCAGCTGAACCAGGGGATTCTGTTTTCGAGCATCCATTGTATAATGTCAGTATGGTAAAGTGCGAGGGTACAGTTGGTTCAGAACCTCTTGTTGCGCAACCTTCGACGGGTACATCATCAGGTCAAAAGTCAGATGTTAATGGAAGTGGACAATCTTCTGATGATTTAGAGAAATCTTTGGAAGATTCTATTCATTCTCAACATTGATAAGACGTGTCTTAAATTTATTCAAAGCTGGTTATTACAAACAATAACCAGCTTTTTTTATTTCGTTTTTATTTCTTAAAGATATTTGGTTCAGGTGTTTTTATAGTAAACTGTACAGTATTAATCTTGAAATTATAGAAAGATAATGATTATGTTCAGACATCGGGAACAGCCTATTCGATTTATTTTAGGAATGATGATGATTATATCAGGGCTGGTTGCGCTTATTATGGCGTGGTTTTTCCAAAATATATGGAATATGGCTCCATGTGGATTATGCTTGTTGGAGCGGTGGCCATATCGTATTTTAATTTTATTTGGTATTTTTGTTTTTATCGTTAAAAATCGTTTTATCGGATTGATCTTTAATCTGGCTGCGTTGGTTTTATTGGCTAGTTTGGCATTATCTTTTTTGCATATCGGGGTTGAACAAGGTTGGTGGCCAAGCCCATTGCCAGAATGTTATTCAATCTCTTCTCATGTTCAAGATTTAAATGCACGTTTTATGTCAATGCCTGATCGACCTAGTAAACCTTGCGATATAGCTTCTTATTTATTTGACTGGCTGCCTATTTCTTTAACGATGTTAAATGGGTTATATTCTTTAGTCTTGTTTATTGCTATTATAGTTGGAACAAGGATGAGGCACCGTCCGTCTAGTTTTTCTTGATAGATGGTTTGGCAGAGGAAAAGCATTTGAAAAATTTTTATTCTCTTTATGAACATAATTTTGTTCGGGTTGCTACTTGTAATTTTTCAGTGCGTTTGGCAGATCCAATTGCCAATAGTCAGGAAATTATCAGCTTAGCTGGTAAGGCACACGAACAGGGGGCAGCGTTGTGTGTATTTCCTGAGCTGTCTTTGTCAGGTTATGCAATAGAAGATCTTAGGTTACAGCATGTCTTATTAGATAGCATAGTCGAAGCAATTAGTTCCCTTTGTCAAGCAACTCAAACTTTGTTGCCTGTGTTGATTGTGGGTGCTCCGTTAATTTTTAAAGGTGCTGTTTATAATTGCGCAATTGCTATCCATAAGGGTAAAATCTTGGGAGTTATTCCAAAATCCTACCTACCTAATTATCGCGAGTTTTACGAGGCTAGGCAATTTGCTAGTGGCCAACACATTGTTGATCGGCAGATAACTTTGTTGGGGCAACAGGTTCCTTTCGGTGTGGATCTGTTATTTTCCGCTGTTGATTATCCTGATTTTGTTATCAGTGCAGAAATTTGTGAAGATTTGTGGGTGCCAGTTCCCCCCAGCAGCTATGCCTGTATAGGTGGGGCGACAGTAATCGCCAATCTTTCTGCCAGTAATATTACTATTGCAAAAGCTGATAAGCGTTTATTATTGTGCCAGTCACAATCTGCACGTGGAATTTGTGCGTACTTGTATGCTGCTGCAGGGCAGGGGGAATCTTCAACCGATGTGGCATGGGACGGTCAATTATCCATTGTTGAAAATGGTCGAATCTTAGCACAAACAGATCGCTTTCCCGAAGGGCAAACTTGTTTAATTGCAGATATTGACCTAGATATTCTAAGACAAGAACGTATGCAGGTTGGAACGTTTCATCAAAATTTATCTGTTCCCTATGATTATCGTAATATTCACTTTACGTTATCACCAGCATTGGTTGATTTGGGATTAAAGCGCCCTGTAGAGCGGTTTCCCTTTGTTCCATCAGACGTACAACGATTGGAACAAGATTGTTTTGAAGCATATAGAATCCAAGTATCAGCACTAAAACAACGCATTCAGGCAATTGGTGCAAAAAAACTAGTTATTGGGATCTCTGGTGGGTTGGACTCTACCCAAGCGTTATTGGTTGCTGCCCAAGTGGTGGATGAACTGCAAATAGGGCGAGAGTCAATTTTAGGGTATACGATGCCAGGCTTTGGAACCAGTTTTGAAACCAAAAACAATGCTGAGGCATTGATGGACGCTTTAGGAATACAGTGGGAATGTTTAGATATTCGCCCAGCAGCCAAACAAATGTTACAGGATATGAAGCACCCTTATGCCGATGGGCAAGCAGTATATGATGTTACATTTGAAAATGTTCAAGCTGGGTTAAGAACTGATTATTTATTCAGATTGGCCAATCATCATCATGGCATTGTAATTGGAACTGGCGATTTATCAGAACTGGCTTTGGGATGGTGTACTTATGGGGTTGGGGATCAAATGTCGCATTATAATGTGAATGCAGGGCTACCAAAAACCTTGATTCAACATTTAATTCGTTGGGTTATTCAATCCAGACATTTTTCAGAGGATGCAGGTGAAATCTTGCAACGCATTTTAGATACTGAAATTTCTCCAGAATTAATTCCATCACAAGATAATAAAACGCTGCAAAGCACTGAGGCTAAAATCGGTCCTTATGCCTTACAGGATTTTAATCTATATTATATTTTACGATACGGGTTAAAACCATCAAAAGTGGCTTTTCTTGCTTATTCTATCTGGTCTGATGTTAATAAGGGAAATTGGTTGTCAGGATTTCCTGAAGATAAGAAAATTGCCTATAATTTATCAGAAATTCGACATTGGTTAGAGGTTTTTGTAAAACGCTTTTTTGTGTTTAGTCAATTTAAACGTTCTGCAATGCCTAATGCCCCAAAGGTTTCAGCTGGGGGGGGATTGTCCCCACGTGGGGACTGGCGTGCACCATCGGATGGGAATGCCACGATTTGGATAAAGGAATTACTAGAGAATGTACCAGAAAGTTAGTAGTCAAGGATAAAGACCAACATATATTATCTATATTTTTTTATGATTTATTGATCGTTCGAATGCTTATAATTTTTACGTCCTTTGCTGTTTCTGTGCAAGCAGGCCTGTTTGAAATATTCTTTAGCTTTTGTAATATTTTAGGGACACCTTGGCTAAAAACATAAAATACGCCTAAATTATTCAATGATGTACCATCCCTTTGGTCTGTTGCTTTCCTGTACCATTTTCTAACTTTGGTATGATTTTTTGCTTCAAAAATATTTTGTTTAATACCATATGGACCTATTGCAAACACGGCCCCTATCAATAGTTGAGCTTTAATATCACCTTGATTTGCCTTTTGTTTTATAAATCCCAATCGTTCTGGTGATTTTTTTTGCGAGGGCTGTGTTTATAAAGGGGATAAAAAAACGAGAATAAAAAATAAAAGCATATCTAAAATTACTTTATTAAAGTCATAGTATTTTCTATAAATCTTTATTGTTATATTTTCATTATATTAGACATGAATATCTTGCTTTTATTTGTGTGTGAGGAAGTATCAATCAATCATAGTTCGGGTTTAGAGAGATAGTGTTCAGAAATTTCTTATAGATTCTAGGTCATAAGCTAATAAAAAGTTGCAGTAATATATTTACAAAAATAAAAGCCTATATTGTAATATAGGCTTTTAAAACAGTGATTATTTTTTCTTGTACCAAGGCGAATCCTCTGGATAAACGATATCGATCCAGGGGTGGCGTTCAGAAAGATGGGAAACAACTTTAGGTTTATGATTGGTTTGCTCTGTAACAGTAGTAGTCATAGACGAAAAGTGAGCACGATATTCTGCAAACGCATCAAGAACTTGTGTTCCTTGGATTCCTAATTCAGCCAGTCTGCACCACATATCGTAATCTTCCCACCCCATTGCGTCGCGTTGTACGTAAAAACCCCCTGCAGCAGCCCACGCCCACTTGGCTAACATTACCATGGCATCAATATAATTGCCGACAGTCAAACGTAATGGATGGAAGGGAACATGGCCCCCGATGCTTTCACCCGCACCAAAATGACGCAGTTGGGGATAAGCATACCCTATAGCAGTATCTTGCATGACAGCCAGAAGTTTTTCACATGTATCTGGTAGTAATCGATTATCTGCATCCAGTTGCATAGAATAAAGAGTCTCACTAGCAGCAATACCAATATTACGAGCCCCTCCAAGTCCTGCATTTTTGACCGAGCGGTGTAATTGAAGGCGGTTGAAACGGTTCTTATGATTATTAGCCCAAGCCAGGATCAGATCGATAGAATCATCAGAGGAACCATCATCAACAATGATCATATCAAGATATTGCAAAGTCTGTGCTTTGACGGATTCCATTGCTTCAATTATATATTGGCTATAGTTATAAGAAGTAATAATAACCGTTACCATAGCTGTTCGTAAGGCATCATGATCGAAAAGAATCTCGCTTTCAGGGATGGTGGGCAGGCTTAAATTACGATATTTCCCACGATTGATCATGGTTTCTACAGCCTGGGCAGCACCTTTTTCACCTGTAAGGCTATGGAAAATTGTATCACATAGTTTGGACTGACGTTGAATACCGAAATTCCATAAAACATCGTGATATGCATTTTGAGCTACTTGATGGCGTAATTCAGGATTGTCAATTAAGGTTATTAAATGTTTTTCCCATTCCTGAGTTGTATTCGCTAAAAAACCTGTAACACCATGTTCAATGCATCTTTTCAAAGGCCCTGTTGGCGAGACAACAGAACAAACATTAGCTAACGCAGCTTCAAAATATTTTAGTTCACTTTTGGCATTACAAAAAACGTTGTCTGCTTCTAACGGGGCAATAGATATATCAAATCGCGCCAATTCTTGGGGGAGTTGTTGCAGTGGTACAGTATCTCTCCATTCAATATGATTTTCGTAGTCCTGAAGTTCAGGATATTCATTCATATGTAAAATAGGTCGGTGGTTTTCAGGTTCTCTGAATAACACTAGGCGGACTTGTGGGCGTTTTTTGAAAACACTAATCAGCGCAGGAATAACCAAAGCAAAATCGCGTTGATGCGTGCGTGTTCCTGAAGCATATCCAATACGGATATAAGTATCGTTCTTTTGTAATTTATTCATTCTGGCAGCAAAGCGAGCTGTTTGAACGCACTCATCATCAAAAATATTAGGTAGTGTGAACACCAATGGCCCAGCATGTTTGGGAATTAATTCTTGTGCCATATGTTCACGCATTTCAGCAGTTGTTGCGACGGCAAAGTCAGTACGCATCAATGTCTGCTTCATATTACCAAAAGTACGTGAGGTTTCTGCCTCTGTGGTTCCAATGCTGCGTATGCCATCAATAATTTCAATATAGGCTAGTTGAGGTTTAAAAACGATATCATCGGCGTCAAATGCAGTTAAGGTGTTATATTGTTTAGCTAACTCAACGATTCCAAGAATATGTCCGCTAAATTCAACCCGCCATAAGATCATGATGTCAGCCCATTTAATATCTTGGGGACCAACATCTGCCGCATTAATTACTTTTGCCTCATGCCCTGCTATTCTGCATGCTTGCGCATTGCGATAACAACGATAGATTACACCAGGTGTATGAGGTTCTCCTGCAACGAATGTTATACGGCGTGGACGATAATTATTATCGTAAGTTGGAGAAGAAATGTCGATATTAGAGGCTGGCTGTTCTACGTACTGACGTATTTTTTTGGGAATAAATATAGTATAAAAACGATTTGAACTAACAATTTTTTTTACTGTGTAAGATTGTAGCTTTCTTTTTATGAATAGTTTAAGTCTTGTATAAAACGATTTTGGGGGTTCGTTAGACCGACCAAGTTGTTGTGTTAAGTGTGCTATTGTATTTTGTAATTGCTGCAGCTCAGTTTGTTTTTGTTTTTGTAAGAAATAGAGCTGTTGCTCCAATAGATTTGTTTCTGATTTTGCCTCTAAAAGATCTTTTTTGTAGGTGAGGTGTATATTATTTTGCGACAACGCTTTTAGTTGCCAATATTCATCCATAATAGCACAACGTGTTTTAAATCGTTGAGCAAGTTTAGGTATATTTTTAAGGTTAAAAAGCCCATGTAAAGTAGGGGGGGGGGTTGTTCCAGTATATATTATCAGCAATCCACCATGATGATTAAATTCAAAATTAAGATAAGCTGTTTGCCACTGATCAATTAGTTTTTGATTTTCTTTGGAAATTGAATTTTTTTCATAAACATTACTAAATATCAAAATACTATTCGTTGGCAAATGCTTAATTATTGAGGATAGAGTTGGGTGGTCGTTAATTGATATGTATGCGGAGTTAAAATAAATCAAACTGTCGTTTAGGCTGCTCAGATGATCAAGGGGAATTATGGAGTTATGGGCAGAGTTAGATGTTTGTTGCTTGATATTTCCATAACATTGACTTGAAAGTTCGAATTGATTTAATAAATTACTGATTACAGATTGTGTATTATATTGTTCATTATCAAGGATTATGATTTTTTTAGGAAGAATATTACCAATGAGCCACGTTAAGCATGTATGGTGTGGGTGTATATGCTGCTGATCATGGGGTCTATAAAATAGAAGTTGCTCGTTATGGTTATCAAGAATTTGTTGTAAAGAATATTTTGGGCAATCTTGATGATCAGAATCTTGAGGCATAATAGCATTCCTATGGTTTTTAACTGTGCTGATATAATGTTATGTATAATGAATATTATTGGTATTCGTAAAGAGCGGTAATTTGAATATATGCAATAGTGTTTTATAGATTTTGTTCAAAAAAAATCGTGAAATTTATAATTTCATTATTTCTTCAAAATGAATATTTTTTAAGTCTGTATAGAGAAAATATCTTTGTTTTTTTTACAAAAATATATTAAAAAAATAGATACACTATGGTATATAGTTTAGTTAGATTACAAAAGGGGTTGATACTGCACTTATCCTAATCACAAGATGTCTAAAAGAATTACAAATAAATTTGATTTAACATTTATTATGGCTTTTATGTTTGAAGTTGTTAATATGTCGTTGTATTCCTTTCATATAACAATTTCATAGTATGAAATGTTAAATTTGTTATTTGAAAATAACTATTATTATATTACGAGGTATAAATATGACAACAACAATGACCATTACCGGTGCTTCAGGGGTAGTGACCCTACAAGGGGCAACGGGACGTGCTGAGGGCCCAGTAGGTACTTTACAGTCAAAAATTAATAATGATATTAATAATGGTACTGCGAAAGCATTTCAGTTAAATCCAGATTCTGGAAATCCTGACGTTCCAGCTGGTGTCGCAGCAGTTGGCATTATTGATGACGCTGGTACATATCAAATTCCAAGTCTATACCAATATGTTGTCATTGCTGATTCCGCTGAAACTGGGAATATCACTTTAAATAATAATGGCTTAAGTGCAAATATTAATATTTTGGCTGGAAGACAGTCAGGGTTTACTTACAACGCTGGCAGTGAATCTGGTCAAATTATGAATACAGCTGGCAGTCTTGTGTTTAATGGAGAGGGACAATCTGGCCGCTGGACTATTTATACTGGAGAAGGCAATTCTACAGTTAGAGGTAGTAATGGAAATAATCAAATAAATACTGGTGTTGGTCAGAACTTAGTCACGTTGGGTTCTGGAAACAATCGCGTTTACTCTGAAGGCTCTGATACGATCACTGGTGGTGTTGGCGGATATAACGCTTTGACATTGACGGGGGCAAACTCTCAAGTTAAGTTAAGCGAGAATACGCTTATCAACGATCTAGGTAATCATAACACTTTTGATCTTGGTAAGAACAGCACCGTAACAGGTGGGACAAACGCAACGGTTACTTTTCAAGAAGGGCCTAACAATGAGCTTTTGAGTGGAACCGCCATTACGGTTTCAGCAGTTAACGGTGCAGATTTAAAAGTCACACAAGGTAGTGATGCGAATATTAGTGTTGACGGAAATTTAAATTTCTTTAACGGTTATGGCCAAACGACACTGACAAGTAAAGGCCAGGTTGTAGCATTTGGTGCTAGAGGCAGTTTTGGGGAATCACAAAGCTCTTATACTTTAAACGCTGTTGGTGATAAGTCTGCTTTATTTGTTGCTGACGCTGGTAATGAAAGCTTGAACGCATCAGGTTCAACCGCATCAGTACAAATTTACGCAAATACTGTGTCTGGTGGTGGTACTAATTTTGTTGGAATTGGTGGTTCTGGGGACGACGTTCTAACCGCAGGGACAGGAAATACTACCTTTACTGGTGGTGCTGGTAATAATTTGTTCATGTTTACCAAAGATAACAGCCAAAATGGCTCTACAGTAATTACAGATTTTGTAAATGAAGGTAGTCATAATACAATTGGATTATTTAATTACGGTCTGGATACGAATAGCTTGGCAACATTGCTTCAAAACTCACAAAATGACGCTCAAGGCAATGCAGTGCTGAATATTGATGGTCAACATACCATTACGATACAAAATGTTTCAGTATCTCAATTAAATACTGATCAGTTCTTGGTTGCAAATAACAATAGCGCAGCCTAAGTAAATATAAAATTTGATGTTGTATAAATTATTTTGCGCCTTCTAAGTAAATTGTTTTTATACAACATCAGTTACAATATACTTTGTTATATATATTGATTTATGTAAAAAAATATTGTATTGATTGAAAACAACAATAAAAATCGCTAAATAATTAAACATAAGTAATTAAAGTAGAGTAGGTATAAGAATGGGTGAAGTAATTACGCTTGTCGGCGGTTCTAATAGCGCAATCTCGGTTACACTTGATGGTTCAAGAGCTGTTAGTATCGCGAATCAAATTAAATCAGAGCTTAGCAACTTAGATGAACAAGATTCATTGAATTTTATGAATCTTTCTGATGATCCCTCATTAGTTGATGGAAAAATTGGATACGGACTCGTCACAACGACTGGTTCTTATCATTTTGGAAATGGTTATGAATACATTGTTACTGGTGGGTTTAATCCAGATCGGAATGCTCCAGTAACACAATTTTTGAATCAACCTGTAACGCTTTCCTCCGGTATGTCATCAGGGCAAAATGTAAAAGTACTAGCAGGTGGTACTGCTCAAACGACATATATCGCTGGCCAAGAAAGTGGTCAATTTGTCGGTGGTAACCAAGCTGGAAATAACATCGTCTTTAGAGGTAATACTGTTAATGGTGGTGACTGGGTTATTAACACTGGTCGAGCAAATAGCACAATTGAATTAGGTAACGGAAACAACAACGTTATCTCTGAAGGTCATGATACAATTACTGCAGCTGTAAAAAATGGTGCAGGTAGAGATACTGTTGCACTATTTGGAAATAACTCTTTCGTAGATGTTGGTGCAGGTTCATTAGTTAATGATGTCAGCTATGGTAATACAATTACCGTTGGTGGTGGAAGTACCGTTAATGGTGGTACTTCAGGAACAGTTACGTTTGATGGCTCTTACGATAGCAATGTAAGTTCACTGAATGGCGGTTTTGCAACAACCGTTAAAGCAACTGGTGATCTAAACGCTGCCCAAATTCAAGATGGACAGGTTGACGCTGATAAAAACTTTACCTTGTTTAATGGTGGTGGCGATATATCAGCAACTGTTGCTGGAAACGCTATTGGTTTTGGTTCAAGAGGTCTTAATTATACATTAAATGCAGAGGGTGATCAATCTGGGTTCTTTACTGCTGATGCTGGTAACGAAACCTTAAATGCGTCTGGTTCTACTGCTGGGTTGAATATTTTTGCTAATACTATTGTTGGTGGTGGCAATACAACTTTCAATGCTACTGGTGGTTCTGGAAACGATACATTCACAGCAGGAACCGGTAACTCAACCTTTACAGGTGGTGAAGGTAACAACGCCTTCTTGTTTGCAGATGGTACAAGTGATGGCGGTACTACAGTTATTACTGACTTCGCAAAAGATGGCAGCACCAATGGTATTGGATTGTTCAATTATGGGTTGAACCAACAGAGCCTAGCAGAATTGTTGAGAAATTCACAAAACGATGCTAATGGTAATGCAGTACTGAATATTGAAGGTAAGCATACTATTATTATCGAAGGTGTTTCTGTATCTGAATTAACTACAGATAAATTCCTTGTTTCTTAATAAATAATATATTAATAAAGTTTTTTGCTTTATTTTGGTTATTTTAAAACCAGTTACTATGTTTGTAGTAACTGGTTTTTTTATAATTATTAATTTGGATAGAATGAATGCGTAAGAAATTTGTTGCTGGGCAGTCTGATGATAAATCTGATATGAACCAATTAAAAAAACAACAAGATCTGTTAAACGTATATCGTCATAGTACAAAAATCTACAATTTGCAGATTACAAGCCTACAATATGCATTAGAAGAAAAGCAGAGATTATTACAACAACTTCAATCTTCCCGTTCGTGGAAAATCACAGCGCCCATTCGTGTATTAAACTATTTATTTAAGCGTAAACTGCCGACGGGACACTCCTTCAAAAATATTAAGAAGAAAACTTTAAAAACGTATCATGAAGAAGGCATTCAAGGAGTTTATAGAAAAGCCACTTATGTCTTTCCAAAATTAGAATATATAGGGAGAAAATTACAATATTTATATAAATCACCAGATACTTCATCTAAAATATACCAAACATATACACAAGATATTGCAGGTGACAAGCTGCAATTAATATTAAATGGTCAGTTTACTCAGCAAGATATAAATATAAATTACCCTTTGATATTAATTGTTTCTGAAATTACTTTACCACAGTGTTACAAATATAGAGTTCAACAAAAAACAGAGCATTTCAAACGATTAGGTTGGAAAGTTGTTGTCGTAGATTGGCGTGATCACGTTCAAGTTCTATCCGCTTTGCAAATTTGCACACAAGTTATTTTTTACCGTGTTCCTGCTTTTTCAAACGTATTGAAACAATTAAATGAAGCAAAACGTTTGGGATTGCAGCCGTGGTGGGAGGTTGACGATTTGATCGTCGACCAAGAGTTATATGCTCAATGTAGTTTCATGGATACTTTGCCCAAGGCAGAGAAGGATTTGTTACATTTTGGGGCCGATCTATATCGAAAATCAATGTTAGCGTGTGATCGAGCCATTGCGTCAACTAAAACACTAGCTAAGGTGATGCATGAAGCTGGGGTAAAAAATGTTGTTGTTATTGAAAATGCGTTAGATAAAGAAACACTAAGAATTGCTGAACAATACTATCCTAAACCCACACAGGATAAACGGAAACAAAAAGATTCTGATAAAGTCGTTATTTTGTATGGTTCAGGAACTAGTACACATAATGCTGATTTCTTGGTTGCTGCGGATGGTATTCTAGCGGCACTTCAAAAGAATTCTAACTTATGTCTATGGATCGTAGGAGAGTTAGAATTACCCGTTAATTTTCAAACTGTTGCACAGCAAGTAAAGTATATTCCCACATTATCTTATGAACGTTATCTGGGGGTATTAGCCCAGGCAGATATTGCAATTGCTCCATTGGAACCTATTATATTTAATGATGCTAAAAGTAATATTAAGTATTTAGAAGCCTCAATACTTGGGATCCCGTCAGTTTGTTCTGATCGTGCGGCTTTTGTAGACGTAATTACAGACCAGGAAAACGGTTTCTTAGCCTGTAATAGTGCCGAATGGGAAGAAAAGCTTTTATGTTTAGCAAATAATATTGATTTGCGAAAAAAGATGGGGGAAGCCGCATATCAGACGATAATAAAACGTTATTTACCAGAAACTATAACTGAACAACAAGTTAGACCTGTTTTTGGTAATCCACAGTTTGTATCAAAAAATAAGTTGAAAGTGCTAGTGGTTAATATCCATTACGATCCATATTCTTTTGGTGGGGCAACGATTGTCGCAGAAGAGATGGTAAAACGTCTTCAGCAAGTTGAAGATGTAGAGGTCAGCATTTTTACATCGCGACCATTCAAAGATTCATATCAGGGATTACGTAGATACAAAAGTCAAGGGTCTGTGGTTTACTCTGTGGATTTAACACCTTCCATACATGATACGACGCAGTTTAATAATCTCGAAATCGTTGAACCTTTTGATGCTGTGTTAGATGCTGTGAAGCCTGATATTGTTCATTTTCATGCTATTCAAAATTTGGGTGTGCAAATGCTGTTTTCATGTCAGAGTCTTGGTATTCCTTATATTGTTACGCTGCACGATTCTTGGTGGTTATGTAACCGTCAATTTATGGTAAAGGCTGATCGAAAATATTGTTTTCAAACAAAGATTGATTTGCAGGTTTGCCAATCTTGTGAAATTCATGCCAGACATCTGACTGAGCGTATGGTTATGATGAAACAAGGGTTGCAAGAGGCGTCTTTGTTATTAAGTCCTAGTGAAACGCACCGTCAGCTATTTATTGCCAATGGTATTCATCCTGATTTAATTAAAGTGCATTCGAATGGAATTGATAGGTCGATGAAAGAAAGGCCTACACGTAATGTAGATACACCATTACGGTTTGGCTTTGTCGCTGGCGATGAGGTAATTAAGGGGTATCAAGTTATAAAGCAAGCTTTTGAGTCATTACATCGTTCTGATTGGGAGTTATATATTATAGATAGTAAAGTTCATATGGGACATCCACCGATCGATATTCGGGAGTGGCAAGTTTCAGGTAAAGTTGCCACCGTTCCGCCTTATAATGAACAAACGAAAGATGATTTCTTTTACGATATCGATGTGCTGCTATTCCCATCTCAATGGAAAGAAAGCTATGGCATGACCGTCAGAGAGGCCTTATTGCGGGATGTATGGGTTATTTGTAGTCATCCAGGTGGACAGTCTGAGGCTGTGATAGACGGTGTTAATGGGACGTATATTTCTTTAGACGGGGATGCCATCGAACTTAAGAAGGCTGTAGAAGCTTTGTTAGATAAAGCTTCTATGTTTAATCATTATGAAAATCCCTACAAAGACAATATTGAAACGTTCGAACATCAAGCAGAAACGCTTTTGGAATATTATCGTTGGGTTAGGGGGCAATAATAGGGCATGATATGCCTTGTTTTAAGAAATATTGCCAAGCAATCTTAGTGTCGTAAGTGCTAAAGAGATATAAAAAACGTTTCCACTTTGGTATGACAGGCAAAGGTCGTTTAGGGAATTGCTTTAAATAACAGTCGACATGATCCAACGGAAAATATCGATTATTTGCCAGTAACTTCCTATAATAATTTAACCAAAAGATTCCGTAATAATTATCACGAATAACCTCTTTTTTAATAAAAGGTACTCGTCCAGAGTCTAGAACACTGAACCAATCTAGATGCATGGGATTAGTTTGTTTTGGATCTCTCAGGGGGTAGCGATTTATTTTTGACCAACAAGCAGCATATTTTAAATTGGGGATTTGTTTTAAAGTTCTTCCTAACCCCAATTCAGCTTTATAGATAATATCTGCTTTTTCCATCGTATGGAAAGGCTGATTAAAAAGAGCCTGTATTTTCTTGTGTTGGAATAGGGATTGATTAAAACATAAAAACCATGACTGTAAATGCCAATTAACTTCTAAAGTTTCGACCATACCCCATATATCTATTTTTTGGGATAACATCCGTGTAAATATAGGGTGCATTGGATAAATAGGCCCAAAGATACTATCGTTGGTTAATAAAATATGATCTGCATCAAGTGTAACTCCCTTTTTCATCATGTCTTGCCATGCACCAAAATCTAATCCCTGATTAGGGCGTAAATGAGGGGTAATGTTGTAAGAGGCGCAGAAATTTTGGGTATCTTCGGAAATCTTAGTGTGACCAGAAAGCGCGATATGCGTTTCCCAACCATTATCATATAGCGCTTGCAAATAATGCTTTACATCTTTAGGTAAAGTTTGAGCTGTACTATAATGTGCAAAGAGGCAGATTTTTTTAGACATGATGATGTTGGCTCGTATCTGTTAGTTGTGGAGCAATTAATTCATTAAGGGCAATTTCAACAGATTCATAGATTTTGTTACCAGCAATTTGATGAATAATATCACTTTTTGCTATAATTTTTCTAAAGTTAAAATGCCCGCCAGCGATGACGAACGTAATATCTTGTTGTTTTAGGACAGTGGAAATATGATTCAGTGCATATAATGTACTAGCATCTCCAATCGTCATGACAGAGGCATCTAATATGAACCAACGGATATCCTGATTTTGATATTCATTAATGATACGAATACAACGGTTTATGAAGAAGTCTTCGTTAAAAAAGACAATAGAGGCCTCAAAAACATAAATAATACAATGTGGGATAGGCTTTGCGTTTGGCTCTAGATTAAAATTTACCAGGTCATGACTTGTAGAGGTTATTCCTAATTGTGCATCCCTGGGTTTTGCAGAAAGCAGTAGAGTATGCAGTAAAGTGATACCAATTGCGATGATAATGCCCTGTAATACTCCAACCCACAAAACACCTAAGACCGTGATAATAACAAAGCATGCTTCGATCACGCTGACCTTTAAAAGAAAACGAAATGTTTTGACGTCTATAAGATTAATGGCTGTTGAAATTAAAATGATACTTAGTATCGAAGAAGGTAGTAGCCCCAAAGGTTTGGATAAAAAAGTGATAATGATACCAATACTAATTGCAGAGGTAATGCCTACTAATGCGGTTTTACCACCAGAACTAATCCCAACGGCCGTACGTGAATCTGCACCTGTTATGGTAAATCCTTGAAAAAAGCCAGAAAATATATTGGCAATTCCAAATCCTATAAGTTCTTGATTTGCATCTATTTTTTGTCCTAATTTTGCGGAAAAACTGCGTGCTGTGATGATGCCACTGGAAAAACTGATAATGGTTACGGCAAGAACAGTTTTGATAAAGTCTGTTATGGGATAGTCAAAAGAAGGAATCTGAAAACGAGGCAGACCAGAGGGTAGATATCCTAGAATTTTAACGCCGTGTTCAGGTAGATTAAACGCCCAAGATAGAATAATGGCGATAATAACCGTAATGATTGGGGCAGGAATTGCGGGCTTAAAGGTGACACAAAGCCTGATAAAAATGAAAAAACAAAGGGCTAAGGCGAACGTAATCCAGTGTATAGAAGATAGATGAAATAGAAAGAAATGGGTTTGCTGAAAAAAATTGCCTTTGGGTAAATCAATTCCAGTAACAACTGGTAGTTGGGTAATCATCAGTTCTATGCCAACACCAGCCAAATATCCCGTTAATATAGGGCGGGATAAAAAATTTGCTATAAATCCAAAGCGTAATTTTCCAGCGATGATACTAATAATACCAACAGCAATGGCAATTGCTGCAGCACCTTGGACACGATCATTTGTAGAGACTAAAGAGAATGCTGTTAGGCTAAGTCCTACAATATTGCTGACGGCGGCGTCTGGGCCTACAATTAAGTATGGGGATGCCCCAAAAAGCGCATAGATAAAAACAGGAATGATACAGGCATATAAGCCAATAATAGCAGGAACCCCCATCAGGTTTGCATAAGCCAGCCCCACGGGAATGGCAACGCTGGAAACAATGATACCAGCCAGGACATCATTCAAAGCATTTTTAGGGGTAAGTTGCTGTAATGAGCGAATGCCAGCAGGGAGGGATAAAAAATTTTTCATATAGGACAAGACAAAAATGAAACTGAATTTACCGATTGTCTGCTTTTGGAGTGGGGTTGTAAAGAAGTAAGGCACTCTGTTGATGGATTTGTGACTGCCATAGACGCCAATCAGGCATGATTTTATCTAACAATACATAAAATCGCTTGCTGTGATTCATTTCAGCTGCGTGGCAAAGTTCGTGTAAAATAACATAATCAATACATTGGGGACACGCTTTGATTAAATGCTGGTTAAGGGTTATGATGCCCGTATTTTTATTTGTAAAACTGCCCCAACGGCTGGTCATTTTTTTAATACGCAGGATTGGCGGGCATTTCCAGTTAATCCAAGGGGTCTGTGCCTGAAAATTATGTATACGTTGTGTAAAATATTGTAACGCTTGAAAGTGATAGGCGTTGTCTAATAAGGCATATATTTTATAAGGGGTATAATACCGCACAGAAATATATATTTGATGGTTTTGAAATAATATATTTTGTTTTTGGTTTGGATTTTCATCAATATATAAAGGATAAAACTTTCCAAGATATAAATGGGGTTCAAGATGCGTGTAATTTAAAACAACAGGTTTTTTTTTCTTGTGAAGCTGTTTAACGATCCAGTGACTATGGTCTGTTAATAAAGCTGTAATCGTTTTAAGGGGGGTACGTATTGGGGCACGAATTTTGATAATATGATTTGACGTAATAGAAATCGTAATTTTCTTTTGACGTGTCAAAGGATGTGGAGGGTATAACTCACACGACAAGGTTTGATGATTACAGGGGAAATGAAATGATTTTATTGGCTTGGTCAATAACAAACCTTAAAATTAAAATATAACCAAAATGGCTGGGGTGGGAGGATTCGAACCTCCGCATGGCGGAATCAAAATCCGCTGCCTTACCGCTTGGCTACACCCCAACGTTGGTTACGAAGCATCTTTTAGACGACTTCTTGCAGAACGTAAAGAGAAAAAATAAAAAAAAGAAAAAAATTATTTGTTTTCATCTAAATTATAAGATTCATCCTTTGCGAAAGAAGCACTTTCTGCATGAGTATCATTTGTTTTTGTTACAAAATAGGGGGCTAATTTACCAGCCTTTTTAATGGCTTGATCCAGGGATGCCATGGTTTGGGAAAGATCTTGGCTGTCATCTTTGATCCATACACGCAATGTCAAAGTCCAAATCGCGGTTAATCCTTTAATACATGCCAGCCCTCTTACTCCATGGGTATTTATTTGTGCCGATTCGGCAATCCAACGCATACTGTTCTGTGTTGCTATGCCCATCATGATTGCCAAAGGCGGATTAAAAGGCAGGGTACGTAGGGCTGAAATGATACCATTGCGATATTCTTGAAATAAATCGAACCTGCTCATGAATAAATCGAAAAGATATTCTGCCACGGGTTGATCTTGGTATTTTTGTTCTAAAGCTGTTTCATCGGCCAGACGGTTTAGATATAACAGCAGAGATGATTTGCAAGGAAAATATCGGCGCGCTAGATTAAGTGGAATATCTGCTTGTTGCGCGGCTTGGGCAACGGACATGGAGCTCCATCCGTTTTGGGCTGCTAGCGTCATAGCTTTGTTAAATAATTGCAGTTGGATTTCTTCGTTGTTCATAAACTTACCTCGTAAATCGTGTCGATGACCTATATGTTTGGATATAGGCCGTTAATTTGATAAAAAAGATCGATTATGATGCCATCTCTTTTGAACGATCTGCTGCTGCTTGAATGGCTTTGGATAATGCATCTGGCCAAGCTTTGCGATCAATCAAGACATTCACTGCACGTTCAGTAATTCCGTTAGGGGTGGCAACCGCTTTACGTAAGTCTTCTGATTCTTCTTTGGAACGACTTAACAAAGCAGCAGAACCAACAACTGTTTGTCGTGCCAATAACTTTGCTAATTCCTTTGATAGGCCTTTTTCTTCTCCTACTTTTTGTAATAGTTCGGCCAATAAGAAAATATAAGCAGGGCCAGATCCAGCAATCGCAGTGGCTACGTCCATATCTTGTTCTGATTGCAACCATGCTACTTCGCCAATGGCACGAAGCAGAGCGTCTGTTAATTCTTTTTGGTGCGAATTTACAATTGGGTTTCCAATGGCTGATGTCATGCCCAGCCCTAGTTCAGATGGAGTATTTGGCATTGCTCTGACAATGGCTGTATCTGAACCAAATTGTTGTTCAAGCCATGTTAAATTACGTCCACCAAGCACGGAAATGTTAACTGCATTTTTTGACCATGGTGCAAGATCGGGAATGATTTCTTGCGCTTGATGGGGTTTTGTTGCCAAAATAATAGCGGCAGGTTTAAAATCTTGGGGGATATCGTGAACAGAATTTACCCGTTTGTGGGGGGCTGGTAATTCTATTTCATGACGATGCACAATAAAAGAAGGGGATAATCCTTTTTGTATCCATCCTTTCAACATTGCTTTGCCCATATGGCCGCAACCAATTAGAAGAATAGGGGGTATATTTGACATCAATTATTCCTTCATAGTTAAGTTGATATTGAAGTAAAAAGCATATAAATCTTCAATATTAAGAAATTTTGGTACCGTTGGGAACAGGACGTTCAACTGTGGTAATAACCACGCCTTCTTCAGTCTCAAATCCTGTTAATAAAAATTGGGATCGGAATGGACCAATCTGTTTTTCTGGAAAATTGATAATGCCAACAATTTGTTTTCCTAGCAGATCCTCTTTTTGATAAAGCCGTACTAATTGTGCACTGGTTTTCCGTTCCCCATAATTGCCAAAATCAACCCATATTTGATAGGCGGGTTTGCGGGCTTGGGGGAAGTCCTCGATACGGGTAATGGTGCCAGTAACCATTAGTATTTTTTCAAAATCTTTCCATTCGATAAGATCCATTTTAGGATTATCCTTGTCGTTAAATATAAATTATAACTGGCGTGCGTCAGTTTGTTACGTTTTAATTTGACGTAGATGAGTCGTTATGGTCAGAGCGACCTTCTAATTGATTAAGACGTTTTTCAAGTTGTTCAACTTGCTCTTCTAATTTTTCTTGGGCAGAACGGGTGCGACTGGCAATCTCGCTGATGATTTCGAATTCTTCACGACGAACCAGATGTAGGGTTGATAAAATTTCATCAACACGTCCTTTTACAATGGCACCAATTTCTTCTTTTATACCGCTAAATACAGAAAACGCCCCGCCAGCAGCTTTGGAAGCATCGTTGAACATTTTTTTACGATCAGGCATATGTTTCATCCTTAAATTAGTTAAAAAGCGAATAATAGACTGGAATAATCTATTATAGGTAGTTATCATGTTTTGTATAAATAATTTTAATTTTAACCTAAATCTGCGTATACGAAAATATCATGATTATCATTACTGGTGCTACAGGGTTTATTGGCTCATGTTTACAAGCCAAGCTTTATCAGCTTAAAGAGAGAACAGTGATTGTCGATTGGCTTGGTGATCAGGGAAAATGGCGTAATGTTGCCAAGCATATTCCAGATGATATCATTTTGCCAGAGAATATGGATAATTTTCTAGCAACTGCAAAAGATGTTACGGCTGTTATCCATTTAGGGGCAATAAGTGAAACAACTGCCAAAGATGGGGATTTGGTTTGGAAAACGAATGTTGACCTATCTATGCGGTTGTGGAAATGGTGCACAAAAAATGAAGTAAGATTTATTTATGCCTCTTCTGCGGCCACTTATGGTGGGGCTAATCAAGCCCAAGATTTTAACGATGATCCTCAAAATATCGGATTGTTAAAACCCTTAAACTTGTATGGTTGGTCAAAACAGGCTTTTGATATGCAAGTCTTGGATATCGTTGCACAGGAACAACCCACCCCACCGCAATGGGTTGGTTTAAAATTTTTCAATGTTTATGGCCCCAACGAATATCATAAAGGAAAAATGATTTCGGTCGTTAAGGTGAAATTTGACGATATTGTTCAAGGGCAAGCCCCTAAATTATTTAAATCAGATCAAGAGGGGCTGGTTGATGGTGCGCAGGCGCGCGATTTTATTTGGGTTGGGGATGTTGTGGATGTAATTTTATGGTTGTTAAATAATCCACAAGTTAACGGAATATATAATTGCGGTACGGGTCAGGCCAGAACATATTTAGATTTAGCTTATGCTGTTTGTGGGGCTATGAACGTGTCAAAGCAGGTTGATTTCATTGAGATGCCAGAAGCACTTAAGGGGCAATACCAATATTTTACCCAGGCCGATATGCGCCGTTTGCAAGGGGCTGGATATAACAAAGCATTTACTTCATTAGAAAATGGGATTGGCCAGTATGTTCAAGATTACTTGCTAAAAGCAGATTCTTACCTTTAAGATGCTTCCTTTTTGAATCGATGCTGAAAGAGTAATTATTCTATGTTTGGCCCTTTGCATTATCCGCACTTTGATCCTGTGATGTTACAGCTTGGCCCGTTGGCTATTCGTTGGTACGCTATGGCATATATTACAGCATTGGTTGCTGGGTGGCTATTGGTAAGACGATTGGTTAAAAAGGAGCCTGTTGTTGCAACAAAATTGCAGGTTGACGATTTTTTGACTTGGGCGACTTTGGGTGTCGTCATTGGTGGGCGTTTAGGGTATGTTTTATTTTATCAGCCTGCTTTATATTTTTCCCATCCTTTAATGATCTTACAAGTTTGGCACGGTGGGATGTCGTTTCATGGTGGAGCACTGGGCGTTATTCTTGCATTAATTTTATTTACTCGTAAATACCATCTAAGTTTTCTTGGCTTTTCTGACAGGGTCACAACAGTAGTCCCCCTAGGGTTAGGATTGGGTAGGTTGGCCAATTTCATTAATGGTGAATTGGTTGGACGTGTTGCACCAGATTGGTTGCCATGGCGAATGATTTATCCAGATGTGATTGGGGCGCGACATCCTTCTGAATTATATGAATTCTTTTTAGAAGGGGTGGTTTTATTTACGATTATGATTTTGTTATCGCGTAAACAATCCGTTCGTGAAAAGGCAGGGTTTCTTTCTGGAGTTTTTTTACTTGGATATGCTGTTATGCGCAGTTTTTGTGAATTATTCCGAGAGCCAGACAGTTTTATGGGATTTTTGACGTTCGGTTTAACCATGGGGCAAATCTTATGTATTCCAATGGCAATCGCTGGGGGGTACTTTATATGGCAGTCTTATCGTTTACCAAAATTAAAAAGTTTAGTTATCGAGAATGACTGATTCTTCTCCCGTAAGGTTAGATCATTTTATGGCGGCTGCAAATGCCGCTTATTATGCAAACAAAGATCCTTTTTCTGACTTTATTACGGCTCCTGAAATCTCTCAATTATTTGGTGAAATGATTGCAACATGGGTTGTTGTTGTGATGCAATCCATGCCCGCTGAAGGGAATATAGCCTTGGTTGAAGCCGGTCCAGGGCGCGGCACTTTGATGGCCGATGTGCTGCGTGTTATTCGTAAGGCAGCGCCAGAGTTGTATAAACGGTGTCATGTCAGGTTCGTTGAAACTTCACCTCGCTTAAAACGGATCCAACAACAAGCTGTTGCAAATCATAACGATCTATCTGTTGAGTGGTACGATTCCATTGCAACATTGCCCAAGGGGCCAATGATTCTGATCGCAAATGAATTTCTAGATGCTTTGCCCATACGTCAATTTGTTCGAAATTCATCACAGACTTGGGCTGAACGTTACGTCAAGGGTGATGTCTTTATACAAGTCCCGATCAACCATTTACCAAAAGTCCCTATTTTTAACCGTTCTATTTCAGTTGGCGATATTGTTGAAGTCTGTGAGAGTGGACAGCAAATTATAGACGATATTGCAAAACGTATTTGTTGTGATGGTGGGGCAGCATTATTTATTGATTATGGATATGCGGTTTCTGTTGTTGGTGACACATTGCAAGCAATTGCTCATCAAAAAAAAGTATCCCCTTTGGCACCTATTGGTAGTGCTGACTTGACAGCGCATATTGATTTTCTAGCGTTAAAAGAGATCGCACAAGAGGCAGGAGCCAGCGTTTACGGGATTCAGACTCAGGGTGAATTTTTAAAACAATTGGGTATTTTATTGCGTGCCCAAAATCTAATGGCTATTGCAACTGTTGATGAAAAACAACAATTGGCGGATGCTGTGTATCGTTTGATTGACCCTGCTCAGATGGGACATTTATTCAAAGTAATGGCAATATGCCATCCAAAGTTACCAATTCCACCTGCTTTTGAAATGGATAAGGATGTTTCTAATCATGACTGCTGAACCTTGTGTTATTCGTCATTCTTTATTATCGAACATAGTTCGACATGGATTTTTCACCCGCTTGGGGGGTGTTTCTGAAGGTGGATATGCTTCATTAAATTGCGGGTTAAAAACCGAAGATAATCCTGCCCATATTCAAAAGAACAGACATATTGTTGCAGATATTATGGGGGTCGATCCTCAAAATTTATGGGGGGGCATGCAAATACATAGTACCAAAATCGAGTATGTGACCAAAGAAAATTGTGCAGCCGACGAGGTTGATGGTGGGGTTACAAATGACCCAGATATTGCTGTCAGTGTTGTTACTGCGGATTGTGGACCTATTTTATTAAGCACGTTCGATGGCAAAATTGTGGGGGCTGCGCATGCAGGATGGCGTGGCGCTGCTGGTGGAATTTTGGAAGAGGTTGTAACTCAAATGGAAAATTTGGGGGCAAAAATACATGAAATTATTGCAGTTGTGGGCCCATGTATTGATGGATCTCGATACGAAGTAAAAGAAGACATGCGTCAGCAAGTTTTAGAGTATGATCCAGAGGGAAGCTCCTTTTTTAAATTGATTCGAGATGATCAATATTTGTTTGATTTAGGTCATTATTGCATTGATCGTTTAAAAAGACGGCGCGTTGGAATTGTTGCAGGTTTGGGAAGGGATACGTTAACAGACCCTAAACATTTTTTCAGTCATCGGCGTCGTACATTGGCAGGAGGTGGACCATTGGGACATCAAATTTCAGCTATTGCTTGTTACAAAGGATAAATTGCGGATGAAAGAGATATCTTTTTTTAGAGTTTCTAAAATAGTAGCCTGTTTATTAAGTTTTACGCCTTTAATAGGTTGTATGACGGTTCCTCATCCTTTTGAAAAGCAAGCAGGCAATAAGGGGGGGGTATTAAGTAATCCTCCACCTGCGCGATTAATTGTCCCAGTTCCAACGGAATCTTTGTTGAATGACAAAGAATCGGCAGTGCTTGCACATGACATTGCCAAAGCAATGTTGGATCAAACGGTTCCTGCAGTTGTTGGCAAGGCACAAAAGGGAGAATGGTTATTAGTCACAAAAGTTGAGAACCAAGGGGATATGGTGGTGCCTAAACTCAGCATCATCTCTCCTGATGGTAAGGTACAAGCCACGCGTGATGCGATGCCTGTTTCAACGAAAGATTGGGCCAGTGGGAACGAAGCAATTTACGCACAGGTTGCCCAGCAGGCAGCCCCAATTGTAAACGAGGTGCTAACGGGATTGCAGGCGCGTCAGATGGTATCAGATCCTCATAGTTTAAAAAATCGCCCTGCCCAGATTTATTTTGAGGGGGTAAAAGGTGCCCCAGGTGATGGGAACACAGTTATTGCCAGACAGTTTGTTGTTTCTTTAAATGATAAATTAAATGCCATACAGCAAGATAAGAGTAAGGCAGATTATAGTGTTGGGTGTAATGTAAGCGTGACAAATGGTGCGGCAGGAACAAGAGGGAATCCCGTACAGCATGTTGAGGTCGTTTGGCGGATTGTTGATAAAAAGGGTAAGGAAGCTGGAAAAGTAACCCAAATAAACGATGTCCCCGCACATAGTTTAGATGTATATTGGGGCGATACGGGTTCTGCTGTTGGTGAGGAGGCAGCTGGGGGTATTAAACGGGTTATTGATAATTATTCAGGGCGTAATAATCGACCTTTGGCAGAAAATGGTGGTATGACAAAGGCACCATTGGTTACCCCACCTGGGTTACAAAATTAAATAAGGATAAAAACGGGATCTTTTGTTGATCTGGTTTATATTGGAGTTGCATAAATGAAAATTATTTCTGGGAATAGTAATCGCCCATTGGCAGAGGCTGTGGCAGCGGATTTAAAGATGCCGTTGTGTGATGCGTCTGTTCAGCGTTTTGCGGATAAAGAGGTATTTGTTGAAATTTATGAAAATGTTCGGGGCGAGGACATTTTTGCAGTACAAAGTACAAGTTATCCAACCAATGATAATTTAATGGAATTATTGATTATGTTGGATGCATTACGTCGCGGATCTGCACGACGGGTTACAGCGGTTATTCCCTATTTTGGATATGCACGTCAGGATCGTAAATCAGGTCCCAGAACACCTATCAGTGCAAAACTGGTTGCAAATTTATTGGTAGAGGCTGGGGCTAATCGTGTTTTAACCCTTGATCTACATGCTGGTCAGATTCAGGGTTTTTTTGATATTCCTGTTGATAATTTGTATGCAGCTCCTTTATTTACTCGTGATATTATGAAAAAGCACGCAGGGAAGAACGACATTATGGTGGTATCCCCAGACGTGGGGGGGGTGGTGCGAGCCCGTCAATTGGCAAAACGTTTAGACGTGGATTTGGCGATCATAGATAAACGCCGTGAACGTGCTGGGGTTTCCGAAGTGATGAACGTCATTGGAAATGTCGAGGGTCGTCATTGTTTATTAGTTGATGATATTATCGATAGCGGTGGGTCTTTGTGCAATGCAGCGCAAGCGCTAATGAATGCTGGGGCGACTGCTATTGATGCTTATGTTACACACGGTGTATTATCTGGCAGTGCACCAGAAAGAGTGCAAAATTCTGTTATTGGTGAATTAGTGATCACAGACAGCATTTTAAAATCTGATGCTGTGCGTGCGGCGACTAAAATTCGTCAAATTTCTTTGGATAATTTGTTGGGACGGGCCATTCGGGCCGTTGCAGATGAAAGTTCAGTTTCGTCTTTGTTTGATTAATTTATTTGTAAAGGTTATTTTATGTCTTCTTTACTTACACGTCCTTATTGGTATTTGCGTCATGGTCAGACCGATTGGAATGCACGTAATTTATCGCAAGGACGCACAGATATTCCATTAAATACAGTCGGTTTATCACAAGCCGTGGCTGCAGGCAATGCAATTGCTAATCATTGGGAGCAATTGGAATTGCCCATTACCCAAATTGTCAGTTCCCCTTTGGGGCGTGCACGTCGCACAGCTGAAATTACAGCCGCAATTATCAAAGAAAAAGTTGGTGTTACGATTCCTGTTGAACTTGATGACAGTTTGAAAGAAGTTTGTTTTGGTACAGAGGAAGGCCAGCCAATGGGGCCATGGTACGATGATTGGATTGCAGGGAAATTTACCCCAGAAGGTGGGGAATCTTTCCAAACATTATGCGCACGGATCAGCGAAGCCGTAAATCGTTCCATTCGCAAGGCAGGGGAAGGGAATGTCTTGATTGTTGCCCATGGTGGTATTTTCCGTTCGTTGCGTCACATGATGGGGTTAAAAGCGAATGTACGTTTGCCCAATGCCCAACCTTTGTGTGCCCGTCCGCCTGTTGACGGGGGCAAGGCATGGGAGTTACACGCATTACCTTTAGAATAAAACTTTGTTTTTGTTATAAAGATATTTGCATTTTATAAGTTTTTTCGGTAAAGCATAACATGCACCAACACCCCTGGAGGTTGGTGTTTTTGTTTTGCCTTTTATATTTTAGGAGTTTTAACGTGGCAAAGAAGTTTGTTGAATTGAATGTTGCAGTGCGTGCGAAGGCTGGTAAGGGGGCAGCGCGCGCAACTCGTCGTGCTGGTCTAGTACCTGGCGTTGTATATGGTGGTAAATCTGAACCTGCGATGATTGCAATTGACCCTCGTATCATTATGCGCGAATTGCATGGTTCTTGGCGTTCTCAATTGTATCAAATTGTTGTTGATGGTAAAAAAACCTCTGTTGCTTTGATGCGTGCGGTTCAAATGCACCCTGTAACAGATCGTCCATTACACGTTGATTTCCAACGCATGGTTGCAGGTCAAGAAATCCGCGTTGAAATTCCTGTTCACTTTGAAGGTGAAGAAGAATGCCCAGGTATGAAACGTGATGGTGTTCTTAATGTTGTTCAACATTCTGTTGAAATTAACTGTGATGTTGATCACATTCCTGAAGCATTCATCGCTGATATTTCTGCGTTAGATCTGCATGATACTGTTCGTTGGTCAGATCTTAAAGGTACTGAGAACGTTTCTCATACCAATCAAAATGAAGAAGATTTTGTGATCGCTACTATTGCCGCACCGACAGTTGCGGTTGAAGTTGAAGACGAAGCAGCAGCAGAAGAGGGTGCAGAAGAAGATGCATCTGAAGCAGCAGCTGAAGAATAAATTTACTTCAATTAGAGAAAGAATAAAAGATGTTACTGTGGACTGGGCTTGGTAATCCTGAGTCTGGAATGCAGGCACACCGTCATAATATTGGTTTTATGGCGGTCGATCGAATTGCGCAGCGTCACGGGTTCACCCCGTGGCGCAAGCGTTTTCGGGGCGAAGTTGCCGAAGGAACGATTCAAGGGGAAAAAATCCTTTTGTTAAAACCAATGACTTATATGAATCTGTCGGGTGAAAGCGTGCAGCAAGCAATTGCTTTTTATAAAATCCCAATTGAAAATATGGCTGTTTTCCATGACGAGCTTGACCTTGCCCCTGGGCGGTTGCGTATCAAAAAAGGTGGGGGTGCAGCGGGACATAATGGATTGCGGTCAATCGATAAGATGATGAGTAATCAAAACTATTGGCGGGTTCGTTTGGGTATAGGTCACCCAGGGGACAAAGCACAAGTTGCGCATTATGTTTTAAGTAATTTTTCCAAAAATGAGTACGAATGGTTGGATCCATTGATTGATGGGGTTGCGCAATCAGCACCATTATTAGTCGAAGAAAAAATGGATGCTTTTATGTCAAAAGTTGCATTGTTAACAAAGGAGTAAAAAATGGGGTTTAATTGTGGGATTGTTGGGTTGCCTAATGTTGGGAAATCTACCCTATTTAATGCGTTAACAGCAACGGCTGCAGCACAGTCAGCGAATTATCCGTTTTGTACAATTGAACCCAATGTTGGTAGGGTTGCAGTTCCAGATCCTCGATTAACTGTCTTATCTAAAATCACAAATTCCCAGCAGATCGTTCCAACCAGTTTAGAGTTCGTCGATATTGCAGGATTGGTTAAAGGGGCATCTAAAGGTGAAGGTTTAGGAAATCAATTTTTAGCCAACATTCGTGAAGTGGATGCAATTATTCACGTTTTACGTTGTTTTAACAACGATGATATTGTTCATGTCGAAGGATCGGTTGATCCTATTCGCGATGCAGAGATCATAGAAACAGAATTAATGATTGCCGACTTAGAAAGTCTTGAAAAGCGCATTATTCCCTTGCAGAAAAAAGCACGTGGGAATGATAAAGAAGCCCAAGCCGCGGTGGCATTGATTGAGCCATTGATTAAAGCGCTGCAAGATGGGAAAGCAGTTCGTGATGTAATACCTCCAGGCGAAGAAAAAGCAGTTGAACGGTTGCAACTTTTGACCAGTAAGCCTGTCTTATATGTGTGTAATGTTGAAGAAGAATCTGCTGCAACTGGGAATGCCTATTCTGAAAAAGTTGTTCAAATGGCCAAGGCACAAGGGGCAGAGGCCGTTATTGTTTCTGCGGATATTGAAGCAGAAGTCAGTCAACTGGGTAAAGAGGATCAAATGGAATTTCTGGCAGGTTTGGGGCTGGAAAATAGTGGTTTGGATCGTGTGATTGCAGCAGGGTATCACTTATTGAATTTGATTACGTATTTTACTTGTGGCCCCAAAGAAACCAGAGCTTGGACTATCATTAAAGGAACAAAAGCTCCTCAAGCAGCGGCTGTGATTCACAACGATTTTGAACGCGGATTTATCGCTTGTGAAACGGTTGCATATGATGATTATGTGCAATTTAAAGGGGAGGCCGGGGCAAAGGAGGCGGGGAAAGCCAGAGTTGAAGGAAAAGAATATATTGTCAAAGATGGTGACATTTTACTTTTTCGTTTTAATGTATAATGGATAGAATATTCATTTTTTACTCATGTTATAAAGGAGTATAAGGCACTATGGCAGTTTCCACCTTATCCCAAAATGGTATTATTGCTGATTTGGCCAAGAAAGTTCGTGTTGCCGCTTATGATTTATCTCGCAGTGATGTGCAACAACGTAATCAAGCATTAATTTTGGCAGCACAAGCCCTACGTTCAGCGGAGACAGCAATCTTGGCTGCAAACATGCAAGATTTAGCAAGTGCAAAGGTAAGTGATGCTTTCAAAGATCGCATGACGTTAAATCATGATCGTCTTGAAAATATTGCAGTTGGGTTAGAAGATATTGCCAAGTTGCCCGATCCTCTAGGAAAAGAATTGGCCGCTTGGACACGTCCAAATGGATTAAAATTCAAACGCGTTTCAGTCCCTTTAGGGGTGGTTGGGATGATTTACGAAAGTCGTCCTAATGTTGGTGCTGATGCCGTAGGTATTTGCTTAAAATCTGGAAATGGTGTGATTTTACGTGGTGGATCAGATTGCCACCATACAGCATTGGCTATTCACAAAGCAATGAAACAAGGGATTATCGCAGCAGGATTAAACCCAGATATCATTGCCATGCCACCCGACAGTGATCGTCAGCATGTCACTGATATGTTACATGCTACTGGTCTGATAGATGTATTGATTCCCAGAGGGGGATCATCCCTTATCCATTTTGTGCAAAAAGAGGCCCGTATTCCAGTATTGGCACATGCAGCAGGTTTGTGTCACACCTATGTACATCAAGCTGCTGATTTCGATATGGCACGTTCAATCGTTGCTAATGCTAAAATGCGTCGTACTGGAATCTGTGGTGCTACAGAAACATTGCTTATCGATCAGGCAATAGCAAAAAAATTATTACCAGTATTGATCAAAGATTTGAAAGCGCTAGGATGTCGTTTTGTTGGTAATCAAGAGGCTTGTGGTCTCGTTGATGAGATCAAGCTCGCATCGTCTGAAGATTTTGCGACTGAGTGGCTGGATAGTGTGTTGTCCGTTGCTGTTGTTAAGGATATAGAGGACGCATTGGCACACATTGCACGTTATGGTAGTGGTCATACCGAAGCAATTATTACGCAAGATGAACAGGCCGCGCGACAATTTATGGACACAGTTCAGAGTGCTGTGGTGATGTGGAATACATCAACTCAATTTTGTGATGGTGGAGAGTTCGGTTTCGGTGCAGAGATTGGGATTGCGACAGGGCGATTACACGCCAGAGGACCCGTTGGAATTGAACAATTAACAAGTTATCGCTACGAAGTTTTAGGAAGCGGTCAGGTGCGGCCTAAATGATTGCCATACCAACTTGGGGGGATAGAAGGCGAATACGGGTCGGCTTATTTGGGGGGTCTTTTAACCCTATTCATGAAGGACACTTGCAATTAGCTGATCGAGCATTAAAATTTTTACGTCTTGACCAGGTTTGGCTAATGGTGTCCCCTGGTAACCCTTTGAAAGTTGGTACTGATATGGCTCCTTTCGAAGAGCGATATCAGAAAGTTAAAGCAAATCTCAGTGGAAGGCGATTGATTGCAACAGATATAGAATCAAGACTGCACACGCGTTATAGTTGTGATACTATTAAAATCGTACAACAACGTTTCCCTTGCTGTAAATTTGTTTGGCTAATGGGAGCTGATGGTTTGGCACAAATGGCACTATGGTCACATTGGCAAGAAATACTAAGATTGGTGCCTATGGCTGTTTTTCCAAGGCCATCTTATATATATACAGCATTAAAAGGGCAAGCAGCGCAATGGGCGAGAGAGACAAGATTACCATCACGTTACTCAACCATATTAGCGGACTGCAAAGCACCGGCTTGGGTTTTTGTTCCAGCTCCTGAAAACACAATTTCTGCAACGGCATTACGATTGCAGCAAAAACAATTATTAGAAGACTCCTATAATTAAGGAAAAGAATTTTATATGACTGAAAACATTTCACGCAAAGATGTGATTCAAGAAGGCCCAAAAGAAGGCCCAAAAAGAACAACAATGTTGGATGAAGCAAAGTTAAATGAGGTGGTTGCTTTAATGGTTGCCTCTTTGGAGGATGATAAAGCTGAAAACATCGTTGTCATTGATCTTGTTGGTAAGGCATCTTTTGCAGATCGAATGATTATCGCAACAGGGTTAGTTGACCGTCAAATTATGGCGATGGCTGAAAATTTAGACAAAGCATTATTTGATTATGGCATCAAAAGGACTGCTATTGAGCGTAGTCCTGATTGGGTGTTGTTAGATACAGGCGACGTTATCGTTCATTTATTCCAAGCAGAAGCACGTGAATATTATAATATCGAGCGTATTTGGAACGTTGAAATTTCTGAACAACCCAAGGAGCCAGAAGAACCCAGCGTATAATGTTTCATATTATTGCCGTGGGAAAAATGCGGCATAAGTCAGAACTTGATCTGGTTGCACGGTATGTAAAACGGATTCGACCCAAATTAACCATTACTGAGGTCAATGAAGCTAAAGGCAGTCCCCAAGAATCCAAGCTAAAAGAAACACAGGCTTTGTTAGAGGCATTGCCTGATCGTTCTATTGTGGTCAGTATGGACGAGGGTGGAAAAAATTATAGCAGTATAGAATTTTCTAAAAAGATGCAGCTGTGGTTAGAACAGTCGAAACCCATTTCTTTCTTGATAGGGGGGGCAGAAGGGTTGCATAATACAGCACTTCAGCGTTCTGATGCAACCATCTCGTTTGGTGCATCTACGTGGCCCCATATGCTCGTAAGAATATTACTAGCAGAACAAATATACAGGGCGTTAACTATTATACAGGGACATCCATATCACCGACAGGGACGTCCCTAAATCCATTTGTTATTTTAAAAAACGATTTGGGGCATCATTAACGAAAAAATCGTCAGATACGTTGGGTGCTAGTGCTACTTGAGTATTTACTTTTGAATATCCTCTGGCTGTTGCAGCATCTGCAGACCAAGTTTTTGTCCTTAGCTGTTGAGGATAATTACGTTTTGTTGATGCATTGCGTATTTCACCGCTGTCATCATTACTGGGGTAAATAAATCCATGAGTTGGATAAATGCTGCCAAAAGCATTTTTGTTACCATTCATAGCAACGCGAACAGCCGTCCAATCGTTATTTGGAGAAACGTCAATGACAGGTGTATTTCGGCTGATGCCTCTTTGTGCCCAGTGGGATTGGTCAATAATAATGGTTCTAGAATCGACAATTTGCCTAACAACGGCAACATGTCCATAGGGCATACGTCTTGTAGAGCGGAAACTCAACACACTGTTGGGTTTTGGCGTATTTCCACGGGAATAGATCCCTTCAGCTTTATTCCACCAAGTTCCAGCATTCCCTCTTAGTTGTACTTCTGTGGCTGAACGTGCAAAAGCAACACATTGAATGACACGCCCACCCCCAGAGCGATGAGCATAGCGTAATCTCTTGGTTTTATAATGGTTGCGTTGTTTCTTTGACGCGTGACTGCTGGTTTTGAAAGAGACTTTGTGTGCAGCAGCACCATGGCTTGCTTTTTTAGCATGGGATACAGATTTTTTTTGTCCATGATGAGTAGAGCGTGCATGCGCATAATGCGTTACACCAGACATACAAGAAAACATTAAAAGAAAAGAAGCAAATTTAATTTTTTTGTTATTTTGCATGAATACCTTTTTCATCGACAACCCTATGTGAACCAATTAAATTTCATGAGATGTCTTATTCAGTAATGGATCAGGACTGTAAGAGCAAGACATAATCTTGGTTTTTTTCAATTTTATAAAGTAACATTTAGAAGTGTGATAATTTATGATGTAAAGAGGACACAAAAAGATAGATGAGAATTATTGATTAATAGAATATAATCCTTCAATGATAGGAATATATTATAGAAAGAGTGGAGTGTTTTTTGTTTCTTTCAATTGCATCTCTGAAAATAGAGATTATGCCAGTGACCATGTTAAGACAAAATTGCATGTTGATTTGGAATCCAGATATAAAAAAAGGCGTTATTAGTGATCCAGGTGGGGATTTAATGTCTTTACTTCAAATGATTAATTCTCTTGATGTGGAAATACAGGCCATTTTATTAACCCATGGTCATTTTGATCATGTGGGGGTCACGATGGCATTGCAAAGACATTTAGAACAACAATATCAGAATTCTGTGCCAATCTTGGGTCCTTCTTGTCAGGATAAGTTTTTATTAGACAAGGTCAAACAAGATATGACTAATTTTGGTACTCATGTTGAAGAAGCCGAGAATGTAATTCCAACCCGGTTTTTACAAGATAAAGAGCTGTTATCATTTCAAGGTATGTCGTTTGAAGTTTTACATGTTCCTGGCCATACCCCTGGTCATGTTGTATTTTATGAACCAAAGGCAAGATTTATGATTACCGGGGACGTTTTATTTAAAGGAACGATTGGACGTTCTGATTTTTCTTACGGTGATGGGGATTGTTTGGTTGAAACAATTAAAGAAAAATTGTTACCTTTAGGGGATGATATTTATGTTTTGCCAGGACACGGGATCGGCAGCACAATTGGTTTTGAACGGTTAAACAATCCTTATTTAATTTAACATAAGATTCATGTAATTGGAAATTTAGGTAAAAAATATATGCAAAAATATATGAAATGGTTAATGGTGAGCATAGGTATGGGGATGGTGGGAATATTTCCCATCATCGATGGGTTTGCGCAAAATGATCAATCGGAAATTACTCGGCCACAACCAGAGTTAACAAAGCAACCATTAACGATTACGACAAAAACTGGGAAAAAGCATCAGTTCCTAGTGGAAATTGCTAAAACTCCAAAAGAACAAGAGGTCGGTGAGATGTTTAGACCCCATGTCCCAGAAAACGGGGGCATGTTATTTGTTTGGCCTGGCCCACAACCCAGCAATATGTGGATGAAGAATACGCTTGTTCCCTTAGATATGGTTTTTATAGATGGACATCATCGTATTCAGGCAATTGCAGAAAATACTGTCCCTTACAGTTTAGCCCCGATTAATAGTCGTGGCGCAGTTATAGCAACATTAGAACTTCAGGGGGGGATTACGGAAAAATTGGGAATTACGGTTGGTGATACTGTTGATAGTGCAGCCTTTGAACCTGATCAATCCACGGTTTCCAAAGGTGAGGCTGTCGAAATAGGGAATAAAAAGAAGTAGATTGCTAGATTTTAATTGAAACGTAAACTCTGCCCATTACAAATAATAGCAGAGTTTACGTTCATTTTAATTATTTGGATGTGACAGGCATGTGTGCTTCAAGGAACCATAATTGCTTGTCCATTGCTCGTGAAATACCTGTAAATAAATCTGCGGTATCGGCATCACCTGCTTCATCAGCTTCATCAATTGCTTGACGAATGGCATTGGCAAATGTCGCATAACGTTCAATTAATGCCTTGATATGATCCTCAACATTATAAATATCGGTCGGATATGGGGTGATGCTTGAGGTATCAGTAATGGCTTGGGAGGTACCATAAGCTGTTCCACCCAGAGCAGTGATCCTTTCAGCCATTTCATCATTGAATGTATCTTGTTCAGTACGAAAGCCATCAACCATGGTATGGACGCCAATAAATTGTGGTCCTTTTAAATTCCAATGGGCTTGTTTGGTGATTAAAGCTATATCTAAACCATCGGCAAGGCGTTTGTTCAGTAGTTGAATAACTACGGTTTTGGTATTGGAAGGTAGATTATTACGTGTAGGGTGAAGAGCACTTTTTGTTTTAGTCATCTTGCAGTCTCCTAACTGTTTTTTAAAAGTAAGTAATAAATTAGCTTATTCTATATGATGAATAATCGTGCTTCAATCATAATACTATGTTTAATCATATCATTTTATGACAATATTCATATTGCTTTTATATAAAAATTGAACACTATGAATTAAAGGCTTTGTTTAAAATTAGCATATTATTTAGCATGTATGTTATATTTAATTTGCTATTTTTATATTTTGGAATATTAATTTTTTAAGTTATTTTTATTTAAGGGATTAACGTGGTTTGCTTGGTAACAGGTGCAGCAGGATTTATTGGTTTTTATATTTCCAAAGCATTATTGGAACGTGGTGAGAAAGTTGTTGGTATCGATAATCTCAATGATTATTATGCACCTGTTTTAAAATATAGTCGTCTTAAACAATTACAACAATTTAAGAATTTTGAATTTCATCAAGTTGACATAACAGACCAGCATGCGATGGCAAGTGTATTCGATCGTTACGAATGTGATATTCGATATATTATTCATTTAGCTGCCCAAGCAGGGGTAAGGTATTCTCTACAAAATCCCTTTTCATATGTTCAAACAAATATCAACGGTCATTTGAATATCTTAGAGTTGGCACGTCAGTTGCCAAATTTACAACGTATTTTTTATGCTTCTTCTTCCTCGGTTTATGGCTTGAACACTAAACTACCTTTTAGTGAGAATGATAGAGTTGATTTACCAAGCTCAGTGTATGCAGCGTCAAAACGTTCGGCAGAGTTACTGTCATTTACGTATTATCATCTTTATGGGATCAAACAGACGGGGTTACGCTTTTTTACGGTCTATGGTCCTTGGGGACGTCCTGACATGGCCTATTACATCTTTGCCAATTCTATTATTAACGGTCGGACTATCACATTATATAGGGGGGCCGATCTTTCAAGGGATTTTACCTATATTGATGATGTAGTTGATGCGATGTTAAGTTTATGGGACTGTTCTGATTTAGAAGATTATAATCTTTTGAATATTGGAAATAGCCGTAGGGAACGTGTAGAATATTTAATTAAATATTTGGAAGTTAATTTGGGAAAAACGGCTAATGTTCAATATATAAAGCGCCCCGAAACTGATATTGAAGCTACTTTGTCAGATATTAGTGAGATATATAAAATAACAGGGTGGTCCCCTAAAACATTATTAAAAGATGGTACTTGTCGTTTTATAAACTGGTTTAAGAGTTTTTATCATCTTTCTTAAAATTAAAAGTTAACAATTTTTGTAATATACGATTCTCTTTATCAAATTTTGATGATTTAGAAATTCATAATATTCATACTACAAAGGTTTGTTTTTTAAGAAGAATTTAACCTTCTTAATAAGATAAAAAAAGTAAAATCTTACCATCCCTTTTGTTGTAAACATTTCTGATCACAACATCGTGATGTTCCATAAATTTTGTACGATAACTTCTAATTTTGTGC
Organism: Commensalibacter oyaizuii; assembly: GCF_029953265.1. Taxonomy (NCBI): domain Bacteria; kingdom Pseudomonadati; phylum Pseudomonadota; class Alphaproteobacteria; order Acetobacterales; family Acetobacteraceae; genus Commensalibacter; species Commensalibacter oyaizuii. The sequence goes on along the minus strand of NZ_JASBAO010000001.1, from coordinate 1,274,076 downwards.
TGATATATTTAGCTATCTTTTGACTAATTCATTTAATAACATTCTATATTGGAGCAAATTTATGGCATCATTGGGGCAAGCTGATGTGCATGTACCACAAAGTACGGCAGTTGTTATCGCCATAGCGGTAATTGCCGCTTTAGGTGGATTATTATTTGGCTACGACACGGGGGTCATTGGCGTTGCTTTATTAGGGTTAGGAAAGCAGTTTGCGCTTGATGATCTCAACAAACAACTTGTGACTGGTGCGATTATTTTTGGGGCTTTATTTGGTTGTCTAGGGACTGGTCCTATATCTGACCGTTTGGGTCGTCGCGTTATGGTTGTTGCTGTAGGGGTTGTTTTTGCGTTGGGATCTATTGCATCCGCTTGTGCTCCTAATATGGTATTTTTAATTGCTTCACGTTTTTTACTAGGACTATCAGCAGGGAGTTCAACACAAATTATTCCTGTTTATATTGCTGAAGTGGCACCACCACAACATCGTGGTAAAATGGTTGTTTTATTCCAATTCATGGTCGTATTTGGAATTACCGTGGCCTATTTCAGTGGGTTTGTATTGGGGGATCATTGGCGGTGGATGTTTGGTCTAGGCGTTATTCCTGCAATAATATTACTTGCCGGAATGATTTTATTACCTGAAAGCCCACGTTGGTTGGTTATGCAAAAACGTGATCAAGAAGCTTTTAAGATCCTGGAAAAACTACGTGGTAACTCTGCCTCGGCACAAGCAGAAATTGATGAAATACACACAGTCACAAATCAACCTCAAGGTACGTGGAAAGATCTTGCTCAACCTTGGATTAGACCCGCAGTTATTGTCGGTGCTTCTATTGCAATGTTTTCACAAATAACGGGAAATAATGCGTTAATTTATTATGCACCAACAATTTTGACCCACGCAGGTTTTTCACAAAAAGCCGCGATTTTAGGAACAGGGGCAAGTACTTTACTGGTCGTTATTATGACCATGATTGGTAGTGTGCTTGTTGATAAGATCGGCCGTCGTCGCTATTTATTATGGACTATTCCTGGTTCCATCGTTGCACTGATTGTAATGGGATATTTGTTCATGGGGGCTGGGCCGCAAACAGACTTCAGTAAAATTCTGGTTGTTGTTTGTTTGGGGGCTTATCTAATGTTAAATTGTGGAGGATTTGGTGTTTGTATTTGGCTGATCAATGCCGAAGTCTATCCATTATTTGTTCGTGGCAAAGGGGCAAGTTTAGGTTCTTTTAGTCACTGGTTTTTTGATTTGATTGTAACACTGACAACGCTAAGTCTGGTGACGGCATTGGGTGCTACTTATACATTTTGGTTGTATGCATTGATTTCTATTATTGCAGTCATTTTTATTATTTTCTTAGTTCCTGAAACCAAAGGAAAAACGTTAGAAGAGATTGAGGGGGATTTAAAAGCAAATAGATTTTATCCTTATCAACAAAAGTAAAAGTAGAAATAAAAAAGGAGGAAACTTTATTCCTCCTTTTTTAATATAAATTATCTAAATTTTATTATTTAGAAAATGTATCGTTGCGTGGCAGTGTGTGTGTTTGTGACCAAGTATCTGCTCGTG
>NZ_JASBAO010000001.1:1187500-1267500 GCF_029953265.1 Commensalibacter oyaizuii | reverse complement strand
GGATTCCAAAACAACCAGGAGGTTGGCTTAGAAGCAGCCATCCTTTAAAGAAAGCGTAATAGCTCACTGGTCTAAATAAGAAACCCTGCGCCGAAGATGTAACGGGGCTAAAGTTATCTGCCGAAGCTGTGGGTGCATAATTTATTATGCGCGGTAGCGGAGCGTTCTGTAAGTCTGTGAAGAAGACGGGGTGACCCTCTTTGGAGATATCAGAAGTGCGAATGCTGACATGAGTAGCGACAAACAGTGCGAGAAACACTGTCGCCGAAAGTCCAAGGGTTCCTGCGCCAGGTTAATCCACGCAGGGTTAGTCGGCCCCTAAGGCGAGGGCGAAAGCCGTAGTCGATGGAAATCAGGTTAATATTCCTGAACCTGCTAGAAGTGACGAATACAATATGTTGTCAGATCTTATCGGATTGATCTGGCTTTTGGAGTATTCCAGGAAATAGCTCTAGCATATAGACCGTACCCGAAACCGACACAGGTGGACTGGTAGAGAATACCAAGGCGCTTGAGAGAACGATGCTGAAGGAACTAGGCAAATTACTTGCGTAACTTCGGGATAAGCAAGACCGGGTCGTGGGCAACCATGATCAGGTGGCACAGAGCAGGGGGTAGCGACTGTTTAGTAAAAACACAGGGCTCTGCAAAGTCGAAAGACGACGTATAGGGTCTGACGCCTGCCCGGTGCCGGAAGGTTAAGAGGAGGTGTGCAAGCACTGAATTGAAGCCCCGGTAAACGGCGGCCGTAACTATAACGGTCCTAAGGTAGCGAAATTCCTTGTCGGGTAAGTTCCGACCTGCACGAATGGCGTAACGACTTCCCCGCTGTCTCCAGCATCGGCTCAGCGAAATTGAATTCCCCGTGAAGATGCGGGGTATCCGCGGTCAGACGGAAAGACCCTATGAACCTTTACTGCAACTTTGTAGTGGCATCAGGAAAACGCTGTGTAGGATAGGTGGGAGGCTTTGAAGCAAAGGCGCCAGTCTTTGTGGAGCCATCCTTGAAATACCACCCTGAGTTTTTTTGATGTCTAACCATATCCAGTAAGCCTGGATTGGGACCCTGCATGGTGGGCAGTTTGACTGGGGCGGTCGCCTCCCAAAAAGTAACGGAGGCGCGCGATGGTGGGCTCAAGCCGGTCGGACATCGGCTGTTGAGTGCAATGGCATAAGCCCGCCTGACTGCGAGAGTGACAGCTCGAGCAGAGACGAAAGTCGGCCATAGTGATCCGGTGGTTCCACGTGGAAGGGCCATCGCTCAACGGATAAAAGGTACTCTAGGGATAACAGGCTGATCTCCCCCAAGAGTCCACATCGACGGGGAGGTTTGGCACCTCGATGTCGGCTCATCACATCCTGGGGCTGGAGCAGGTCCCAAGGGTTCGGCTGTTCGCCGATTAAAGTGGTACGTGAGCTGGGTTTAGAACGTCGTGAGACAGTTCGGTCCCTATCTGCCGTGGATGTCGAGACTTGAGAGGATTTGCCCCTAGTACGAGAGGACCGGGGTGAACATACCTCTGGTGTACCGGTTGTTGCGCCAGCAGCACCGCCGGGTAGCTAAGTATGGAAAGGATAACCGCTGAAAGCATCTAAGCGGGAAACCCCCCTCAAAACCAGGTCTCATTACGGGCCGTGATAGACCATCACGTTAATAGGTCAGGTGTGAAAGCATGGAAACATGTGCAGCTAACTGATACTAATCGCCCTTGCACTTACTCTACTAAACACACATACACTCATATCAGTCACTCTTATAAAACTATCCAATCAAATTAACCAACCATAAACTCACAATACCAATAAACAAAAGGGTATATTAGATGACCTGGTGGCAATGGCGGGGAGTGAACCACCCGATCCCATCCCGAACTCGGCCGTGAAAACCCCCAGCGCCCATGATACTATGTCTTAAGGCATGGGAAAGTAGGTCGCCGCCAGGTCTTCTAATATACCCATTTAAAAATTACACTATAATCCAACACGTTAATCACCATCAATTAACCAGCATCCACTCACGGATTATAAATATCAATCTTCATTAATAATTATTCCATTAATGATTAAAAAAATTAACCATCTGAATAAGCCTTCATTAACAATTTAGCGCAATTCAGATCTATAATATAACTGAGCTCACCATCTAAAAAATAACTCAGTTACCTATATGCCATTGGGAAAACTTATGAACCCAAATCACTCAGGCATATACACCCAATGCGGGGTGGAGCAGCCCGGTAGCTCGTCAGGCTCATAACCTGAAGGTCAGAGGTTCAAATCCTCTCCCCGCTCCCATTATAAAGCATGTGTCAAAAAAGTGGGAATTGGCCCTCATAAAAAATAATCAAGTTTTATAAAAATTCTTAAATTGCTTAGCTCGAAGACCAGAAGCCGAAACCACTAAACTGTATGTTAAAATGTTATATGTCTAAACGTATAGTTAGATAATTAATTATTGCATTCCTAAAAAATAAAACTTTATGCTCTTCGATAACTTAAATTATAATTGTATTTTAGGTGTAATTCTTCGAATGATACGCATTGCTGTATATTGGTCGGTAACTAAAACATTGACTAAACGTCCGTATAGTGCACCAAGGATAGCATCAGTTTTATTTTTCCCCCCAGCAACGCCGATGACCCTAGGGATTTTTTTAAGCTGTTCTAGTGTAATTCCAATAACTCGTTGATCGATAGCGGTTTTTAAAGGAGTTCCTTTATTGTCATAAAAATGCAAGCAAATATCACCGACGGCTTGTTTTTGTGTAATTGTTGTCATTTCTGCTTCGGTTAGGATGTTGCCACTGTCAGCGAGCAATTTAGTTAGTGAAATAGGGCCAATACCAACGAGTGCCATAGTGATTTCTTTGAATTGAGACAGTGTAGCTTTGACGTAAGGATCATTCATTAAAATCGTTCTAGCTTTTGTTGAGCCAAAAATCCCTTGTGCTGGTAGTAAGACTAGTTCCGCGCGAGTAATTTTAGCAAGCGTTGAACTCAATATAGAGGCATGTTTTTTTGCTGTCGGGCTGCCAATCCCCCCTTGAATTTGAATAATTTTTCTTGCTGATACTTTGAAATTATGGTGTAAATGATTAACCATACTGAGTAAAGATTCACTCCAAGATGAAATACCAATAACTTCATTTTGTTGCATTGTTGTGGAAAAAAACTGGGCTGCGGCCTGTCCTATACGTAAAATAATCTGATCTTCTTGATCTTGTTCACAAGCAGCAATAATAACCCCTGATAAATTAAAATATTCTTTAATTTGTTCTTCCAGTTCTAAAAACGTATTTTCTGGTTCGTTAATTGAAATTTGTACAATATTTTTTGCCACCGCTTTTTTTAACAAACGTGATACTGTTGCCTGTGAAATGTACAATTGTTTAGAAATATCAGGTTGTTTCATATTGTCGAGGTAGTACATTCGGGCTACTCTGGCAATAAATCTTAATTCGTCTGTGGTTGTCATGTGCGCTTTTAAGTTAAAATAAACTATTCATAGTGTCAGAGAATACCATTACCCCATCAGGCCTCCTAGTTCTAGATTTGATTATAAATACGTTATTAAAGGTATAGGACGGTTTTATATTAAATTAGTACAAAACTTTAATGCCATTTATAAATTTAATCTACAGTCAAATGTTGTATAGAATATTTTGGTAAACGATTTAAAGAGTGGAATGCTAATAAATGGCACTTCTTTAATCTGTTAAAAATTACAGACTGCTACTAATCAGGATAATCCTTAATGTTTGATCTTTTGTTTAGTTAACATAGTGGTTGATCATACAACGTAAATAATCATTAATTAACTTATATAGCGATTTTTAAAGTGTTTTTGATTTGTACAAAAAGGCTTTTGTAAATTGGCAAGCTTAGCTTGTTTTTTTACTAAAGATAGCTTGTCTATGTATGAAGTAGATTATGCCATAAATTCACAAAATCGTTACATATTAGATATTTTCTTGACCAATTCATTAAAAGAACATCATATTTACATATGAATAAAATATCATTTAGTGAATAAATATTCATATATTAAAATTGATTGGTTATTGGAAGGTGATTAGATGACTGGTATGCAAGGGGTTTTGGGTAAGAATGACAAAGATCGCCTGCTGAAATTAAGTCAAATTGCTGCTGAAATTCGTATTGATATTGTGAATACTATAGCGGCGGCAAAAATGGGGCATATTGGGGGGGATTTTTCTGTCACGGATATTTTAGTTTCTTTATTTTTTGGCGTGATGAATTATAAGTCACAAGAACCACATTGGGCTGATAGAGACAGATTCATTTTGTCAAAGGGGCATTGTTCGGCAGCTTTATATTCCGTAATGGCCAAAGCAGGCTATTTTAAGCATGAACAACTTGGTGAGTTTATGCAGCCATTATCCTTTTTAGGGGGACATCCCAATCGTCGTAAACTTGCTGGTATTGAAGCCAATACAGGTCCATTAGGGCATGGACTACCAATTGGTGTTGGCTGTGCGACAGGTGCCAAACTGGCGAAAAAAACATGCAGAACTTTTGTTGTATTGGGTGATGGGGAACTGCAAGAAGGCTCTAATTGGGAGGCTGCTATGTATGCGGGACATCGTAAACTTGAAAATCTGATGGCTATTGTTGATCGTAATCGTTTGCAACAAGGTGCAGGCACCGAAGATACAAATGCTCTTGACCCTTTGCCAGATAAATGGCGCTCTTTTGGGTGGGATGCGTATGAACTTGATGGTCATAATTTTCAAGAGTTATTGGAGGTTATGGACGCACCGTTTACAGGAAAACCAAAAGTCATCATTGCCAATACAATTAAAGGAAAAGGGGTTTCCTTTATTGAAAATAGAGTGGAATGGCATCACAAGGTTCCTTCCGCTGAGCAAAATGTTCAAGCTATTAAGGAGTTAACCCACTCATGACATCTTCACTTCAACAAGAAACATTTGATTGTCGGAAAATCTTTGCTGAAACTTTGATAGAATTGGCACGTCAAAACGAACGTATTGTCGTTGTTTGTAATGATTCTGTTGGTTCTTCTAACCTAAACGATTTTAAAAAAGAATTTCCAGATCGTTTAATCAACGTTGGTATTGCTGAACAAAATATGATCGGGGTTGCAGCAGGATTAGCCAATAGCGGTTTTATTCCATTTGTTAGTTGCGCTGGACCATTTTTAAGTGGTCGTGCTTTGGAACAGGTTAAGGCTGATGTCGCTTATAATATGTATCCAGTTATCTTATGTGCGCAAAGTCCAGGAGTATCGTACGGAGAATTGGGGCCAACCCATCATTCAATTGAAGATTTTTCTTGGATAAGAGCACTAACAGACATTACATTGCTTAGCCCTGCTGATCCTAAGCAAACCAAGGATGCTATTCTGTGGGCGGCCAAGGCAAATAAACCAGTTTATATGCGTGTGAATCGTTTTAAAATTCCTAAAACTACACCAGAACATTCGCCTTTTGAAGTGGGCAAGGCATTGGTGCTAAAAAAAGGGAAAGATGTCACATTAATTACAACAGGTATTTTAGTGTCTCGTGCATTAGAGGCCTCATCCATACTTGAAGAGCAAGGTATTTCGACGCGAGTTTTGAATATTCATACGATTAATCCACTTGATAAAGAGGCCATACTTGCTGCTGCCAGCGAAACACGTGGTATTGTAACAATGGAAGAAGCCATTACAACAGGGGGATTAGGTGCGGCAGTTGCAGAAGTGGTAGTAGAGCATCATCCAACTAAAATGCGAATTTTGGGAGTATCACATTTTGCACCCACAGGTTCCGCCTCTTTTTTATTGGATCATTTTGGGCTTAGTGTCGAAAATATTGTCAAGTCAGCTTATGAATTAGTGAGGTAACATTATGGGTGACCCATTGGTTCTGGCCATCGATCAAGGCAGTAGCTCCACAAAGTGTGTCATTGTCGATTATAAAGGTAAAATTATTGCCTGTGCTAAGGTCGAAATTAGTGAAACACATCCTTATGCAGGTCACGTAGAGCAAGATGCCAACGAAATTTGGGAAAGTGTTGGCAAGGCCGTTACGAAAACGCTTGCCAAGCTATTTGATAGTTATTTGGCGACAGATATTATTGTTGCTGGTCTTAGCACGCAAAGGGAGTCCTTATTGTTATGGGACCGTCAAACAGGTAAGCCTTTGCATCCATTGATTTCTTGGCAAGATCAACGTCAAATCGATTTGCCTTCCGAATGTGATGATGAAGCGGTCAAGCAACAGGTCAAGCAATTAACAGGATTGCCGTTGGACCCAATGTTTTCTGCGTCAAAGGCAAAATGGCTCCTTGATCATTATGATAAAGATCGTAAACGCACCCTTAATGGCGAGTTATGCCTTGGAACAATTGATTCTTGGTTATTATTTCAAATTTATGGTGAACATCTGATTGAAGCAGGAAATGCATCACGAACCCAGATGATGAATGTTCATCATTGTGATTGGGATAGTGATTTATTGGCTTTGTTTAATGTGCCAAAATTATGTTTACCTAAGATTATAGCGTCGAACGGACCTTTTCCTAAAGAGATTAAACAGTCTTTGGGGCCATTAAGAATTCCTGTCGGAGCAGTAATGGGTGACAGTCACTCTGCATTATTTGGTCACCAAGCGTTTAATATTGGGCAAGTTAAGGCAACTTATGGCACGGGGTCCTCGATTATGGGGTTAATCCGTAAAGACGATGAACTTCATTCAGGTCTATGCTTAACGATTGGTTGGAAGACTGGGGATAATATTGCATATGCAGCAGAAGGTAATATCCGCTCTTTAGGCGCAACATTACGATGGATGGCAGGTATATTAGATATTTCTGTGACTGATCTGGTTGAACTGGGTATGGCGGGTCAAAGTGATGATGTAGCCTTGATTCCTGGTTTTGGGGGGCTTGGTGCTCCTTGGTGGGATGAAAAGGCTGTTGGTTTGATTACCAATTTAACCCTTGGAACCAGCAGGCAGACTTTGGCTAGAGCTACAATTGAAAGTGTCGTTTATCAAGTCGCAGATGTGGTCAATGCCATTCGTCGTAACGTAGGTGACATTCATCAGCTTTTCGTAGATGGTGGACCAACAAGTCATGATGGACTGATGCAGTTGCAGGCGCAAATATTGGGTTGTTCAGTATTTAGGGCTGAAAGACCTGAATTATCGGCTTTGGGTGTTGCGTATATGGCAGGTCTAACCAAAGAAGTTTGGACCCAAGCGGGCTTGGATAAATTAAACAGAGCTTATGATTTATTTGAGCCTAAACCAGGGCAAGATAAACAAAATATCAACATGGGAAAATGGCATAAAGCTGTTAATCAATCCCGTTGTTTATATTCTGCTTAATATATATCAAAAGGAATAAAATCATGGAACTTTTCTCTCTTGCAGGTCAAAATGCTTTTGTAACAGGTGCTGGCAGCGGAATTGGACAAAGAATTGCTATTAATCTTGCCAAAGCAGGCGCAAATGTTGGGTGTTTTGATTTACCCAATAGCAAGGGGTTGGCGGACACGATTACCGAAATTGAAAAAATTGGACGCAAAGCGATTGCATTAACAGGGGATGTTACCAATCCAGACGATATTAATAAGGCCGTACAAACAACAGATCAAAAGTTAGGCGACCTATCTTTGGCAGTCAATGCGGCTGGGATTGCTAATGCTAATCCTGCCGAGGAAATGGATTTGGAACAATGGCAACGTCTGTATGATATTAATGTTAAAGGTGTATTTTTGTCTTGTCAGGCAGAAGCCAGAATTATGTTAAAAAATGGCAAAGGGGCAATTGTCAATATTGCGTCTATGTCTGGTGTTATTGTTAATCGCGGGTTAATGCAGGCACATTATAATTCTGCCAAAGCAGCAGTTATTCACATGACTAAAAGTATGGCAATGGAATGGGCAGAAAAAGGGGTGCGCGTTAATGCAATTAGCCCAGGATATACAGCAACACCAATGAATACCCGTCCTGAAATGGTCAATCAGATGAAGCAATTTGTCTCTGAAACACCAATGCAACGTATTGCAGATCCCGATGAAATGGCGGGGCCTACAATTTTCTTATTATCAGAGGCCGCATCATTTTGTACTGGCGTGAATTTGCTGGTCGATGGCGGTTTTTGTTGCTGGTAAATCTTAATTCACTTGAAAATTAATAAAGCTGTTTTTTAAAAATTAAATAATAAACAGCTGTACCTTAAAGGGGACAAGAATAATGTTTTTTTCAGTAAAACTATTCTTGAAGGGGAAGCTGCTACTTCTTTCCAAAAAAACAGCTAAAAATATTTTGTTCTCTTGTGACAAAGCAGGAGGTCATAATGTGGAGTAATTTTGTAGAAAAAATATTCATTTCGCCAAAGTTAATGCTTGGGTATATTGGCGTGATGGTGTTTATGGCGGGTGAAGGTCTGGAACAAGGGTGGTTGTCCCCTTATTTAATTGACCATGGTCTTAGTGTGGAACGCTCAGCTTTATTATTTAGTATTTATGGGCTTAGTGCTTCTTTCTCGGCCTTTTTTGCTGGTGTTTTGACCGAAATTTATGGTGTAAGACGTGTGATGACCACAGGGCTTGTTATGTTTTGTGTTGGGTCTTTTTTCTTTTTAACATTTGGCATACCCAGTCATGACTTTTGGATCATGCTACCTTCATACGCTTTAAGGGGATTAAGCTATCCTTTGTTTGCTTATGGATTTTTGGTTTATATTACCTACGAAGCACCCGTAAACAGATTATCAACAGCAGGCGGAATTTTTTGGTCTTGCTATGCTTGTGGATTAAGTGTCCTCGGCGTGACGTATTCCAGTATTACGCTGAAATTCATGGCTCCGATTTATGTGTTATGGAGCGCATTGATTTTGGTGTGTTTGGGGGGTGTTATTGCTTTGTGGATTGATAAAACAGCCATTCAATCCAAAAAAAGAACAAATAGTAAAGAAAAATCTTCTCTTTTATATTTACTTAAAGGGATTACAATCATTTTTGAAGTTCCAAAGCTGGGCCTTTGTGGCTTTGTAAGAATAATAAATACACTGGCAAGTTATGGTTTTCCTGTATTTTTACCCACAGTGTTACAAAATTTAGGGTTTTCTATAGGCCAATGGCTGCAAATGTTAGCCTCTTTATGGATTACCAACATGATTGCTAATTATTGCTGGGGTATATTGGGTGATAAATGGGGATGGAGAAATACAGTCGCATGGGGGGGATGTATTGGTTGTGGTTTAACAACGTTATTGCTTTATTATGTTCCCACTTGGGGTGGCGGTTACTTTGTCACATGGGTTGCTGCATGTGCATATGGGGCTTGTTTAGCTGCTTACACACCGATCAACGCAATTATGCCGATGTTGGCACCAGAAAATAAAGGGGCTGCGATGTCTGTATTAACACTTGCCGCTGGATTAAGTACCTTTTTTGGTCCTGGTATTGTTGGGTTATTTATCCACTCTATTGGTGCGGTTGGCGTAATTTGGATTTATGCTGCCTTATATTTTATCGCTGCGATAATGATGTCTTTTGTTAGTATCAATCATCATCATTTTATGAAAAAAGAAACAAGCCTGTCCTCGGTTGTATAAGGAACGATGTTGTCGCAGATTTTTTATTTTTCTTCAAGTTATAAAACAGCATTTTATTAGATCATTAAAAAAAAGAAAAATTCAAATTTTGCGACAAATCTAGTATTTTTATTTTGTACTATGGTTTGTTGTATTCTGTTTACAATAGCACTGTAAAATTTAGAAAGTTGACTAAATGATTATCATGCAACGGTCTACAATGGTAAAAATATAAAATAATGATAAGAGAATAACAAGTGATTGAGATTGCTGGAGAGGGAGCCTTTATTCAGATTGATATTATCAATTTCGTAACTGATAAAAAATGGTGGGGAGCGGGTGATTTTATAGAATGTAATTTTTATTATAGAAATTCAGATATTGTGTTTACAGCCAGAGCGGCAAATATTTATTATCATTTTTTACAAGAATTATATGTTGATTTAAAAGATTTATTAGCAAGGAAAAAGGAAAACTGTTTTTTTGGAGATCGCGCCCATGTAGTGGCTTTGGATTTTATGAAAAATAAAGATACTTTAGGTTATCTAATTGAATTTGAATTTTGTTATTACGATGGCAGTGACTTAGAGTTTAGAGGAAATTTACAATCTTCAGAAGAAGAGTTAAAAAAGTTTATCCAGGAAATAGAGTTTTTATTATAAGTTTTAGATTAAAATAAAACATAGATAAGCTTATTAGACAACCTGTTTTAAGGTTGTTTTTCACGTTTAATAGCTAGTTAGATAAGTTATAGAAACTAGCTAATTAAACCTCCAGAATCTAAAGGTTTGTTAGAGCCAAAAATAAAAAATAATTTTAAATACATGATTTGACAATAGAGATCATATGGCATGTCGTTTTAGTATAAATATCAGATCAATGTTCAGTCAAAAAAATCAAGTAAAATTATATCTAATCGTTACAGTGAAGTGAATAGAAACAAAGATATATTACTAAAAAATTTTTCAAAATATAAAAATTTTATTTGATTTAAATGTTTGTATTAAAGGCTCTTAAAAAACTTATATTTTAAAATATTATTTCAATTTTAACTTTATTTTTATAATAATTTTATATACGCTAATTATCACGATATTGTTACCATTAATTATTTGCTTATTTTAAAAATTGAGGTGGGACGATTTGATGAAGCATATTTTAAATTATAAACCTTATTTGATTGTAGGATGGAGCTGTATTTTTGCCTTAAACACAGCAATTGTGGTGAATAGTGATAAAGCTTTTGGACGCACAACCTCATTTCAAAAAAAAATAAATAATAACGAAACAACCACAGATGATACAAGCGCAGGGATTCATCAGGAGTTATTCTTAGGTAAAGTTAATCAGTATCTGAATCAATATGGCTTTCATTTTGGATCTAACTGGATATCTGAAACCTCGGCAGTTGTTAGTGGAGGACGTAAGAAGGGAATTGATTATGCCCATCAAATGACGTTCGCATTGGATATTGATTGGGAAAAATGGATAGGATTAAAAGGGTTTTCTACTCATGCTGTTGCTTTGAATTTTACGGGCAGAAGCACAAGTTATGATTACATTGGGGATACGGTCATTCAGTCGCAAGAAGTTTATATTCCCCATCAAGCATTAATAAGAATGTATGTTTTTTATGCGGAACAAAAGTTATTAAACCGTAAATTAGATATAAAATTAGGGCGAGTAAGTGCAGGGAATGAATTTGCTGCCAGTCCTTTTGCTTGTGATTTTATTTCTTTGGCAACCTGTGGTCATCCAAGGGCAGTTGCACAACAGGGTTTTCCCAGTTGGCCTGGCGCTGTTTGGGGAACACGAATTTTGTATAATTTTTCATCCAAACTATACGCACAGACAGGGGCATATGAAAGCGCACCTTGGCCCCAAGGGGGAAGAAATGGTTGGGACTGGGACGCCCAACATACAACGGGTGCTTATGTGCCTGTTGAGATTGGATATAATCCGCAATTTGGTCGACATCATTTAACAGGATATTATCGTATTGGTGGTGGAATTGACAGTAGCAGATTTAAAACATGGTCATCACAAGTAACGGGAACGGGTAAAACGGATCATCGAACGCAATTTTGGATTATGATAGATCAAATGATTTACCGCAATGGTCCCCAAAAAAATCACGGATTATATATTTTGGCCAATTGGGGACATGATTCTCCAACGACATCAGTCATTAAAGATTCATATAATATAGGGTTTATCGATCGTGGTTTTTGGAAAAAAAGGTCAGATGATCAATTTGGTGTTATGCTGACTTACTATACAGTTCCAAAAGGGTTACGTCGTGCGCAACAGATGCAAAAAAAACAGGGATTGAATAATAACATCATAGAATACCCCTTTTTAAATCGTGCGCCAGGAGTACAGTCAAATGCAGTGATGATAGAAGCAAATTACAGTTTGCCCGTATATCGTAGCATCGCTATTACCCCAGTTTTTCAGTATTTCCATCATGTCGCAGCGACAAAGAATGTGTACCCTGATGCCGCTGTTATTGCATTGAAGACAAGTGCTATTTTTTAATCAATATGGGTATGAACGATACGTACATACCCATATTGTTTTTATTCATGGGCAATTGGATTGGGGTTAAGTGTTGTTTGTTGGTCGCCTTGAATTTCACTAATTTCTTTTTTTACTGCACTTACAGCATTTTGATTCATTAATGCCTTGTACGTAATTTCAAAATGGACCGTTTGGTTGGGCATTACTTGACGAATACGTTGATGCGCACGTTCGATTGAAAGCGGATAAGCATAATTAGTTCCAGGTTCTATTCCTGTAACATAGCCCTGCTTTTCAGTATCTGTATTTTTCCATAAGGTAAGATATGGTAATTGCTGTGTATTAAACTGAATAGCCGCCCCTTTAGTATGGTCCTTGTTAACAATTGCGGCGAGAGTGGTTCCATCGGGTTTGGCATAAGGGACAATATTGAAAACCATTTCATCAAAGTCTTTGGTCGGTCCCAAATAGGTCTGCCAATCGTTTAGTCCATGCTTGGCATAATTGTTAAATGGACTGATATCTTTTACGGGTGCTATAAATTGTGAGTCTTTTTCAAGTAAGGGCTTGCTAAAATTGCTATGATACATGATTTGATAATCATGTGGATAATCAGCGTGATTGGTTAGCATATCATGTAAAGTAAATTCGTGTGTATTTGGAACATAGCTTAGTTCAGTCCAAATTTGTAAATCTGCTTTTTTAAAAGAGCTTTCTTTTATTAGACCTTTAATTTTGATTGTGTAGGGTGCTTTCTTGCTAATTTCAACGATCACTTCAGAAGCGGGGATATTGCCTGCTTTACCGTGTAACGTATAAAGTTGCCCATTTTCCATTCCTGGATGGCCAGCCCATTCAAATCCACAACGGACCATCATCTCATTAAATCCTTCTAGCCATCCAGCACCATTACGGCTTTCAAGATTGATAAAGACGGGATTAACGATTTCTTTTACAGGGGAGTCCCATCCAAAACGCATATCTTGCCCTGTTACGTTAATAATGCTCATTCCACGGGTGGGGCTGATGGTGATGGTTAAACCATTTGGGGTGGAAAGAGTAATGATCTTTGAGCCTTCTTGCTTTCCCCCACGCAATATTGTTTGTTCAATCGTGAATGGAATATCTGTGATGTTTAGTTGGTTATTATCAACTTTCCAATTTCCTACTTCTAAATTGTTGTTTGTACTGGTTAGAGTAAAGATATGTGTATCGGATGTCGTGGATAAAGAAGATTTAGCAGATACTGGGATGGTTTCCATCATGGTCTCCTTAAAGTTGTTTGATAAAACTTGTTGAACTTGATCAAAAAAATTATTTAAATCAATAACGCCCCCGTATGTATATAAAGCATCTTTACCGCCAACATGTTGTGCAAAAATAAGGATTGACTCTTGGTCAGCGTCAGCCATTTTGAGATTATTCCAAACTGGACGAATATAATATTCATAAGCTTGAGATAAAGCCGATTGATCAATGCACCAATTTGTAAGGTTTTCACTGTTATAAGCATGGTTAATATAGTGTTTTAGAAAATGTAAAATCTTTTTGGTGATCAGGGGTTCGCCAAGGTACATCGCGGTTGCACCTAAACACCACGGCTCAACAAAATGTTGGCTTCCGTTTGGGGCAATGCTAAATATTCGTAAAGCAAGATCAAAATTTTGCTTTAGATAATTAAAACGCTCAAAAAAATCATCTGGCAGATAAGTATCAATATCAAAAATGAAGGTGGGTACGGGGTATTTTTCAAATATAGTTTCGGCAAACAAGAAACGCAAACTAGCGAAGTAAGCACCATCTGGATGAATAGATAATTCATGGTTGTAAGTAAGATAAAGCGTTGGAATATGTTGTTTCAGATAATTTTGCGTGTTTTGTAGAAATTCTATTTGAGCAGTGGATGGATTGTCGAAGAAGAGAGAAATAACCGTTACTGTTCGAGCGTTATTTTTTTGATGCGCTTTGATTAAAGAAAGTAAAAATTTGGGGAAAAAGCGGAAATATTTTGTGTCGCATCCTAAGATAATGGAAAGTTCAGGTGTATGATCATGAATATCAGCATAATGCCATTGACATGTTTTATAAATTTGAAAACGATCAGGACATTCTTCTTGCGTTTCAAAGGTTTTGGATACCGTATCTGGAAGCCAACTATACACTCCACCTTCATTCATCGGAAACATTATCTGTTGTTTTAAAGAAAGCTCTCTTGCTTTTAAAAAATGATAGTCTGTTTTTTCACGATCATGAATAAACCAAAATACTTTACCCATCATGATATGATACCATGGTGTATCATGATTTATTGCAAATTCTTCTGCTAAAAAATCTAATAGTTGGTTATGGTTTTTGCGACCCAAAGAATTGCAGAATGTTATAAATAGGTGATTATATCTAGACTGTATATTTACAGTAGAGTTTGCGATTAAATAGGGAAATAAAAATAGATAATACTCTTGTGATAGATGTGGCATTTGATGGCGATTCAGAGTAATTTCGACCAGAAAGAAAAAACAGTTATCTAGTGATTTTGAAAATGAATCTTTTTGCTGATTCTTTAGTTCTTGCTTGTGCTGATGTTCTAATGAATCCAGTAATTGTCGATGTTTTGAAAAATCTAGCAATCTCAGGCAGTGCGTGGGCAGTTTATCGAAATTATTTGTCTTAAAAGATAGTATTGCTTGTAAATAATGAAATTCGAACGCATTAGGATCAATTGCAAGACCGAATTGAATGAGCTGTTGTGCGAGTGTAAAATTTTTAGCAGCTAGGCTATATTTCACAAATATTTTTATGGTGTCTAAATCAGTGGGATTTTTTACGAAGGTATCTAGAAGCTGTTCAAGTTGATTAAACTCAGGACGAAGATAGGCGGGTAGGGACTCAATTGGATGATTTTTAACAAAGGAACGCACTACTAACTTTAAAACGGCAATTTCGGTCATGATTTCAACTATGTATTAATGAAAGATAATTTCGATTTATTTACAGGTTAAAGGAATATGGTAGTTAGTTAAAGCCTTAATATTTTTAAATGAATATTTATAAAGTAAGAGGAAATTAATATGCACAGCTTTGCCTCTGCATTTTATCACCAAAATGATATTTTTAATAATTATTAAAAATTTGTTTTACTCTGATTTGTTTTATTTTATTTTAGAACATAGTCAATTCTTATATTTTGGAACTATTATAATGGATATTATATCTGACCGTCTCAAAAGAATACAGCCAAGTCAAACTTTGGTTATTTCAGCAAAAGCACGCGAGATGAAGGCAAAAGGACGTGATATAATCAGTCTTTCTGCCGGTGAACCTGATTTTGATACCCCAGACAATATCAAATCTGCGGGAATAAAGGCGATTCAGTCAGGTCAGACAAAATATACGGATGTTGGTGGAACCCTAGATGTTCGTAGGGCCATTGCACAACGATTGAATACAGATTACGGATTAAATTATAAACCAGAGGAAGTTGCTGTTTCTAGTGGGGGAAAGCAGGTTATTTTTAATGCAATGATGGCCAGCATTAACCCAGGTGACGAAGTTATTATTCCAGCACCATGTTGGGTTTCATATCCCGATATTGTAACATTAGCAGGGGGAACACCCGTTATCGTACCATGCAGCGAGCAATTAGCTGGGTTTAAATTACAACCAGATCAGCTAGAGGCTGCTATTACGCCAAAAACAAAATGGCTAATTTTAAATTCTCCTTGTAATCCAACGGGGGCTGCCTATTCAGCCCAAGAATTGCGTGCATTATGTGATGTATTATTAAAGCATCCTAATATATGGGTGTTAACGGATGATATTTATGCCAAGCTGGTTTATGATGGTTTTGAATCAACAACAATTGTACAAATCGAACCACGATTAAAAGATCGTACAGTGACGATGAATGGGGTTTCCAAAGCATATTCAATGACAGGATGGCGTATTGGGTATGCCGCTGCTCCAGTTGAATTCATCAAGGCTATGATGAAGTTACAAGGGCAATCAACAACTAATCCTTGCTCTATCAGTCAGGCTGCAACCATAGAAGCACTGGCAGGATCACAACAATCTGTAGCAGAGATGGTTAAAACCTATCAAAAAAGACGCGATATCGTGTGGGAGCTATTAAATAATATTCCAGGACTAAGTTGTGCAAAACCAGAAGGTGCGTTTTATTTATTTCCATCAATTAAAGGCTGTTTGAACAAAACTTCAAAAGCTGGGATTAAAATTGTTAATGATGAAGCATTTGTTACCGCATTATTAGAGGAAGAGGGGGTTGCCGCTGTGCACGGTGCTGCTTTTATGACGGATGGATATTTTCGAATTTCCTATGCAACGAGTACAGAGTTGTTAAAAGAAGCTTGCACACGTATCAGACATTTCTGCACAAACTTACAATAATCAAAAGTAAATATTTTATGACAAATAATATCGATGCAAGTGTACCTGCCCTGTCACTAAAGATGGAAGGTTTTGAAGCACCTGCAACAATTGCAATGTCTATGCGCGCGCGGGTTCTGGCTGCTGAAGGAAAAAAAGTAATTTCTCTTGCCTTGGGACAACCTGACTTTTTTACACCGAAAGTAGCCATTGATGCTGCATATCAAGCCGCATTGGATGGACAGACAAAATATCCCCCCATTGATGGATATGTTTCCTTAAAAAAAGCAGTGCAGCAAAAATTTCAACTGGAAAATAATCTGGACTATGGTCTAGACGAAATTATGGTTGCTAATGGGGTTAAACAAATCCTGTTTAATGCTTTGATGGCCACATTGGACGCAGGTATGGATGACGAGGTGGTTATTCCAGCACCTTATTGGACGAGCTATCCAATTATGGTTCGATTTTTGGGGGGGCAGCCTAAATACGTAGTTTGTTCAGAGGACAGTAATTTCACTCTAAAAGCCTCTGATTTACGTGCTGTTATGTCTGAGAAAACTAAGTGGTTTATTTTGAACTCTCCCAGCAATCCAACTGGGGCAGTATGGTCAAAAGAGAGTTTGTTGGCAATTGCAGAAGTTTTACGAGATTATCCAAAAGTTTGGATTTTTGCCGATGAAATTTACGAGCATCTAGTTTTTGATGGTCAGCAACATTATTCACTGGCCCATCTAGCACCGGATTTAAAGGATCGTATATTAACGGCAAACGGCGCGTCCAAGACCTATGCGATGCCAGGATGGCGGATTGGATATGCGGGGGGACCCAAACGATTGATCAAAGCAATGCTGAAGATCCAAAGCAATTCGACTTCTGGTGCTTGTAGTGTCAGTCAGGCCGCTGCGGTTGCTGCGTTGCATCATGGTACACAAGCAGTTGAAGAAATGAAACAAGCCTATGATCGTCGCCGAAAAATGATGCAAGATGCGTTTTCAAATATGCCTGGTGTCACCTGTGCAGTGCCACAAGGAGCATTTTATGTATATCCTGGTATTAAAGGATGTATAGGGAAAACCAGTGCAGGGGGACGTAAGATTGAAAACGATCAGGATTTTGCAGAAAGCTTGTTGGATGAACAGTATGTTGCTGTCGTTCCTGGCAGTGCATTTGGGTTAAGCCCTTATTTACGCATTTCATATGCAGCAGATGATGCGGTGTTGGAAGAAGCCTGTAAAAGGATAGCTACGTTTATTAAGCAGTTAGTAAATTAAGAACTAAACAAAATATCTTAGAATAATTTTCTTATTTTGGATTTATAATATTAGGGCTCAATCTATTTTTATAATAGATTGAGCCCTAATATTATATAATACTTATAAATAGTTATAATAAAATTGTAAAAGATGTTATAATAATATAAATATTGCAATATTTATAAGTACATATTTAATTTTATAAATTTAATTATTATATTCTATATTATAGAAATACTTAATATTTTATAAATTTATTTTTTTATATCATAAAATATCGAGAATTTAAAATGAGTATTTTTAGTCCTGTAAATAAATATAAGGAAATTGTTCCTGAAATTTTTGAAGATATTCCAAAACCTCCTACCCATTCAAAAGTGATTATTATTGGTTCAGGGTTTGGTGGTGCTGTTTCGGCATGGCGTTTGGCACAAGCGGGGATTGCCTCAACAATTTTGGAACGGGGGTCTTATTGGCCTATATCCAAGGATCGTAAAACATTTACAGATGAGGTTTTACCTGATGGACGTGGTTTTTGGCATCGACAACACGTTAAACAATTAAATGGTTTTCCAGCCGTTATTGATGATTTTGGTGGTGTGATGGATGTGACCAGTTATGATCATATTGATGTATGGCGTGGCGCCTGTGTTGGTGGCGGATCTGTTGTTTATACGGGTGTTATGATTCAACCAAAGCAAAAATATTTTGATCAATTATTTCAAGGCGTCGTCGATTATAGCGAAATGGATCAAAAATATTATCCTTTAGTAAGGCAAGTGTTAAATCTTAATTCAATGCCAGAAGATATTTATCAATCAAAACCTTTTGGGCATTCCAGAACATGGGATAGTCAAAGTCAAAAGGCTGGATATCAACCTTATCGCGTGGATTCAGTGTTTAATTGGGATATTATTTATAAAGAACTAAATAATGAAGTTCGCGCATCCGCTATTGTTGGTGAAACGGATTTGGGAAATAGTAATGGTGCAAAGTTTGATCTAACTCAAAACTATTTAAAATACGCACAAGATAGTGGTTTTTCCACTGTGTATCCTGGGCATCAGGTGCAAACCATTTCTTATAATGGAAAAAATTATGAGGTTAAAGTTACGAAATTAAATCCTCAAGGGGATGTTTTGGATACATATATGTTAACGTGCGATTATTTATTTTTGGCGGCAGGTTCAATTGGAACATCAGAGTTATTGGTTAAAGCAAAGGCATTAAACACATTGCCAGCCTTAAATGAACATATTGGTCAAGGATGGGGTAGTAATGGCGACGCAATTGTCGTTAGATCTTTTTCTGGATCTGAAGGGTTAACACAGGGTTCGGCTTGTGCCTCTAAGATAGATGATGAAACCATTGCTCAGATTCCTGTAACTTTGGAAAACTGGTTTACCCCTGGAATAGCTGTGAATATTGGTGTGGCAGGCTCACTTGGAATGACCTTTGATGAGACTAGGGCAAATTTTGTATATAATTCAAAAACAGGGGATGTAGAGCTGCAATGGCGCAAAACCGATAGCGACAAAACAGAGGAAGCTATTCGGATGATAAATAATAAAATTGCTAAAGCCTCAGGGTCAGTTCCAGGATTATTTCCACTATCAACGGATGTACGTGCTGACTTTACTGCTCATCCATTAGGGGGTGCGGTGATTGGTAAGGCGACAGATGCTTATGGGCGTATAAAAAATTATTCAAATTTATACGTTATTGATGGTGCATTAATGCCAGGAAGTGCGGGTTTAGTAAATCCAAGTTTAACGATTGCCGCCTTAGCTGAGCGGAATATCGAAACGATTATTCAAAAAGACTTTTAGTTATTAATAATGAATAGGTGTAATTACACCTATTCATACAGTTGATTTATCAGTTTCTTTTGAGGATAGTTTTACGATTAATGTCGAATAGGTTTGCCAATTCTTGCATCATTGTTCCCCCTAATTGTTCGGCATTTGTGATTGTAACCGCACGTTGATAGTAACGTGTGACGTCATGACCAATTCCAATTGCGGTTAATTCAATATCTGGCTGTGCTTCGATACGGGCAATCATACGGCGCAGATGTAATTCCAAATATTCTGGATTATTGGCAGAAAGTGTACTATCATCAACGGGTGCGCCATCAGAAATAACCATCAAGATTTTACGATTTTCGGTACGATGGCGCAATCTCTGCCAAGCCCAATGTAAAGCCTCACCGTCAATATTTTCCTTTAATATTCCTTCTTGTAACATTAAGCCCAAGTTACGACGAGCATGTCGCCAAGGCTGATCGGCTGATTTATAAATTATATGACGTAAATCATTTAAGCGACCAGGTTCTACGGGTCGGCCACTGCCTAACCATTGTTCACGGCTGCGCCCTCCCTTCCATGCGCGGGTGGTAAAGCCCAAAACTTCGACTTTGACAGCGCATCGTTCCAAGGTTCGTGCCAAAATATCCCCACACATGGCGGCAATACTGATCGGTTTCCCACGCATTGAACCCGAATTATCAATTAGCAAAGTAACAATGGTGTCTTTAAAATCTGTTTCTTTTTCCTGTTTAAATGTTAACGAACTGGCAGGGTT
Source organism: Commensalibacter oyaizuii (assembly GCF_029953265.1). Classification (NCBI taxonomy): domain Bacteria; kingdom Pseudomonadati; phylum Pseudomonadota; class Alphaproteobacteria; order Acetobacterales; family Acetobacteraceae; genus Commensalibacter; species Commensalibacter oyaizuii. Next base: position 1,247,191 of record NZ_JASBAO010000001.1, on the reverse strand, counting down.
TAAAATAACGCGTGGTAACTTACTGGCATCAAGCAAACCTTCTTCTAAATCAAAATTCCAACTGCGTCTTTGTTGGGCCATCAGCTTGCGTTGTAAACGATTGGCAAGTTTGGAAATAACATTTTGGATATGATGTAGTTGTTGATCTAATTGTTTGCGCAAATAAGCAAGTTCTTCAGCGTTACATAATTGATCAGCGGTTACAACCTCATCGAAATTTTTAGTATAAATGCGGTATTGTTGATCCTCGACCTCACTTAATGGGGGCGGGGGTCCCTCTTGTGGGCCGGCAGGTTGTTCTTGGGCTTCGAAACCTTCGCCTTCTTGTGCATCGGGAAGGTCAAGATTATCCATACCTTGGGCTAGTTGAGGGGTTTGTTCTTCTGGTTGTTGCTGTTCTTGGGGTTCTGATTGTTCATCTTGAAGGGTTTCATCTGGATTATCTGGGGTGTCTTGGTCTTGATTATCATTGTTATCTGAAGATTCTTTTTCTTTTTCTGTTTCTTCTAAATCTTCCATCAAGTGGTATGCTGTCAGCAGTTTTTGTGCTGCTTTGGCATAATCTTTTTGATTATGCATGTGCAACATCATTTGTTCCAAAGCATCCTCACCATTTTTATTTAAACGGTTGCGCCATAATTGTAAAACGCGCCTAGATTCTTTTGGAACGGGTTCCCCTGTTAATTTTTCTCTGGCTAGCAATGCCAGTGCCGTTTGTGGGGGCATTTGCTCGGCTTTATTCATGCGTGCATGTCCCTCAGCATGACTGGTATATTCGACAACAGCGCGCAAATTGGCAGCAATGCCTTGCATGTGTTGACTGCCCAGTGCTTCAACGCGGACTTGCTCTAGTGCATCAAATGTTGTTTTGGCATCTCCCATTTCGGGTTGATTGGTTTCGTGAATATTTGGGTTATGATATTTCAAGCGCAGGGCGATTGAATCTGCAGCACCGCGTAATTGTGTTAATCCGATAGGGTCTTGTACTGAGGGTGGGGTGGGCAAATGCACAGTGGTTTGCGTAACATGACTGTGCGTTGCTTGATGACGTAGGGGGCCAGAGTAAAAATTAACATTGGTATCAGTGCGCCCACTCAAAGCATGAATGACCCCAATGGTTGCCTGTTTAAATTGCTCTGGATCGTACGTTTCTTTTTTCAAAGGAGGGGTGTGAGAAGAGGATGATTTTTTTTGATCTTCTTGCATAGGATCCCTCTTTATGGATTAAATAACATCAGAAATTAATGGATCAATATTAAAACAACGCTGATAATATTCAGCAACGGTTTGACGTTCAGCTTCGTCACACTTGTTTAAAAAGGTCAGGCGAAAAGCTAATGCCAGGTCTTTAAAGATTTCGAAATTTTCAGCCCATGTAATTACAGTTCTTGGAGACATAACGGTCGAAATTTCCCCCGATGCAAAACCATGGCGGGTTAAATTGGCCAAAGCAACCATTGAATTAATCATTTTTGTTGCTTCACTATCATTTTCAGATACACCCATCTTGGACATGATAATTTGTGTTTCTTGTTCGTGTGGCAAGTAATTTAACGATGCAACAATATTCCAACGATCCATTTGACCCTGGTTAATTTGTTGAGTGCCATGATACAGTCCTGTTGTATCTCCAAGACCAATGGTGTTGGCGGTGGCGAACAAACGAAATGCTTGGTGGGGACGAATAACCCGGTTTTGATCCAGAAGGGTTAATTTACCTTCAGCCTCCAAAACTCTTTGAATGACAAACATTACATCAGGACGGCCAGCATCATATTCATCAAAAATTAAGGCACAAGGATTTTCCAAAGCCCATGGTAATAATCCTTCTTTGAATTGAGTGATCTGCTTGCCATCTTGTAGTACGATGGCGTCTTTGCCGATCAGATCAATTCGAGAAATATGACTGTCTAAATTAATTCGAACACAGGGCCAGTTTAGGCGTGCAGCTATTTGTTCGATATGTGAGGATTTTCCCGTTCCATGAAACCCTTGCACCATCACACGACGATTATACTTGAAACCTGCCAAAATGGCTTGGGTAATTTCTTTATCAAAGCAATAGCTTGGATCAAGATCGGGTACCAGGGCAGTTTTAACTGAAAAACCTTGAACTTCCATATCTAACTCTATGTGGAATGTTTCTCTGACCTTAAAGATTTTATCAGGAGTAGATAAAATAGAAGTGGGGGGCAGATCGTTGTTCCCTGAAATAATCGGTTGATCAGAGGTTTCAGTCATTATTAAAGTCTCCTTAAGGCGATTGTTAATGCTGTTACAAATAATATATAATTTATACTAGATTTCTACAGAATTTATTAAATGTGTTCTTACTTGGGAATAAGCTGCGTTGATGGTTTTAAATTGTTCTTCGGATTGACTGTCCCCACCGTTACTATCTGGATGATATTGGCGGGCAAGGGATGTATAGCGTTTTTTTAAATCCTGAAGCGAAATTGGCCATGTAAGTCCCAAGATTTTAAGAGAGTCTTTGAGTTCGGTGGGGGCACTTTTAGGTGTAGGTTGTGAGTGCTTGCGTGTATTAAACCCAGAATGTTTAGAGAAAATGCCCAAAGAATCTTTAAAAAATTGTTCCTGTAATAAATCTGCTTTGCCTAATTGTCCTAATTTCCAAGAAGGTTTATCCCACACAGAGGCCGAACGCAGTTGCTGTTCTATTTGTGCGGGGGTCATTCCTTTACAAAAATCCCAGTTTTTATTGTATTCTTTAATATGATCAAAACAAAACCAGTAATATTCGTTCAGTTTTGTTGGTGATTTTGGTGCTTTATATCCAGCAGGTTCACGACAGTGTGGCATATCGCAACATCTTTCGGGGCGGTCTGGGTCTGGGTCAAAGGCACGAAAACGTTTTTTTTTGGTAGTCATGGCAATATCTGATTGTGTAATTTTTAAATTGTTAGGTCGATAACTCCTTACCGTTCGAAGCTAAAGAGTGATTTTATTGCAAGAATATCTTATATAATATGGTATTTTCTAAAAGTAAAACCAAGTTATTTTGTACGCAAAGATGATTAAGGATCAGATTTGGTGAATATTGTAATAAAATATCGTATTGATTGAACTTGTTTTCCCTATATTGTATTAAATATTGTTCATGCTGTTGTGAAAAATAAAGGATAAGTTAATGAAGTGGGCGCGTAGAAGTCTTGCAGTATTGTTTCCTATTTTGTTGGCAGCATGTCATGCTGGTCAAGAAACACGTCCAACATGCGAATTAACAGCCATTTCTCAGGTTGAGTCTTATTTAAATGACGAAAAAGGGTTTGAGGGACAATTTACTCAAACTTGGCCAGATGGAGGGCAATCTTCAGGGCGGGTTGTTTACGAACCTGGGAAGCTACGATTAAATTATGAATACCCATCGACTATGATTGTCGTGGCCAAAGATAAGCGAATGGTTGCCAAAGAATTTGCACATCAGTCAATTACACGTATCGGATTATCCAGAAATCCCTTGGGACTAATGTTACAAAGTCCTGTTCACTTGGTTAAACCGATTTTGGTTACGAATGTGCAGCGTCACCCCCATCAATTACAAATTTCATTAGCCAGTGCAGACAACCCTTCACAAGGGTTATTAACCCTGCGATTCAAAGAGGAATTGGGACGCTTGACCTTAGAGCAAATGCAGGCAGTTGATGTTCGTGGTGGTCGCACGATCATGGATTTAAGGGATATTCAACAAGGGGTGCAAGTCCCAGCATCATATTTTGCTTATCCTGACGGGCAAAAATAATAACATTATGAGGTGGCGAGTCTGTGATGATATTTTAATCGTCTAATAAGATTTGTCGCTCACGCAAAGGGTGTTGGAAAAGATGTTGCCATTGTTTCAGTAAAACCTGATCGACATCATCCAAAGAACACTTTATTCCAAGTTTTTCCATGCTTGTTACCCCATAATCGGTCAATCCACAGGGAATAATCCCTGAATAATCATTTAGATTTGGATAAACATTTAACGCAATACCGTGCCAGCTGATCCAACGGGTCAGTTTAATTCCCAAGGCGGCTATTTTTTCTTCTTTTTTTGTTATGGGATCAACAACCCATAATCCGATACGATCTGGTCTTTTTTCTGCGTGGATATCAAAGGATTTTAAAGCTAAAATAATCCAGTCCTCGATAATATTAACAAATGCGTGAATATCCCTTTGTGGAAAGACGTGATGATCTTGACGTAAGTCCATCATAAAATAAATAATTCGTTGTCCTGGACCGTGATAAGTCCATTGGCCACCGCGATTGGTGTAATAGGTGGGATAATGTTGCTGATTTATCAAATCGTGGTCTTTAGCCGATGTCCCCGCAGTGTATAATGGGGGATGCTCTAAAAACCAAAGACATTCAGGCTGTTGTTCATGATAGATACGGTCGACATAGTGTCGCATTGTTTCGATTGCAGTGGGGTAAGGGATAATTTTTTTGCTTTTTTGAAAAAATATTGGTGGAAAGGTCATTGCATGAAATCTTTTCATCGGTTATAGAGAAAGCACATTATCTTACCATTACAATAAATGGTTTGTCATGTGCGGTCGTGGCGGAATGGTATACGCGCAAGCTTGAGGTGCTTGTGGGGGCAACCCCGTGGAAGTTCGAGTCTTCTCGGCCGCACCAAAATGTGTTTTTCCTATAAAATATGGTTATTTCCTTTTTATGGCTTATGTTTTAAGCTTGATTGATCGGTATTCTTTGCTAAGAATTCTGATCAATTAAATAGAGGAAAAAATGGATCAAAAATTTAAACAGGAAGCTTTGGATTATCACCAATATCCAACAGCAGGTAAGTTAACCATTACTCCAACCAAAAGGATGGCTACCCAACGGGATTTGTCTTTAGCCTATTCCCCAGGTGTTGCTGCGCCGTGTTTAGAAATACAAAGAGATCCATCTTTGGCAAGTAAATACACAGCAAAGGGGAACTTGGTTGCTGTTATTTCTAATGGTACAGCTGTTTTGGGTTTAGGTAATATCGGCCCCCTAGCAGGAAAACCTGTTATGGAAGGAAAGGCCGTTTTATTTAAAAAATTTGCTGGAATTGATGTTTTTGATATCGAGGTCGATGCTACTGATCCCGATCATTTTTGTGATGTTGTGGCAGCATTGGAACCGACTTTTGGTGGTATCAATCTTGAAGATATCAAGGCCCCAGAATGCTTTAAGATTGAAAAAAATTTACAATCCAGAATGAATATCCCTGTTTTTCATGATGATCAGCACGGAACCGCGATTGTCGTTACCGCAGCTTTGGTTAATGCACTGCGAATTCAAAATAAAAAGCTTGAAGATGTCAAGTTGGTGACCTCTGGTGCGGGTGCTGCGGCGATGGCCTGTGTCGACTTAATGGTCGGAATGGGAATGAAAGTTGAAAATGTCACGTTGACTGATATTGATGGTGTGGTATGGAAGGGACGCAGTCCAGACATGCCTGAAAATATGGCACGCTATGCCAAAGAAACCAACGCGCGCACGCTTGCAGAAGTGATTAAAGGGGCAGATATCTTTCTTGGCCTATCCGCAGCAGGCGTTTTAAAAGCAGAATATTTGGAGCATATGGCTGAAAGGCCTGTTATTTTGGCTTTGGCTAATCCCGAGCCTGAAATCACCCCAGACGAGGTTAAAACTGTTCGAAAAGATGCCATTATTGCGACAGGGCGTTCGGATTACCCCAATCAAGTCAATAACGTTTTATGTTTTCCTTTTATTTTTCGGGGGGCGCTAGATGTTGGAGCCCAACAAATTAACGAAGCAATGCAGCATGCGGCTGTCTATGCTTTGGCAAAATTGGCAACATTAGAGGCTAATGAGGCAGTTATTGCTGCTTACGGTGGGGAAGGCCCTGCTTTTGGGCCTGAATATATTTTACCAAAGCCTTTTGATCCTCGTTTAATTTTGGAGATCGCTCCAGCTGTTGCAAAGGCTGCAATGGATAGCGGTGTTGCAACCCGTCCAATCGAGGATTTCAAGGCTTATATCGAGCATCTGTCAGAATTCGTCTTTCGTACTAGTCAGGTTATGCAACCTGTGTTTGAAGCCGTGCGCAGAAGCGAGAATTTGAAAAAAGTTGTATTTTCTGAAGGTGAGAATGAGCGTGTTTTACGTGCTGTTCAAACTTTAGTTAATGATAATTTGGCCAAGCCCTGTCTTATTGGTAATAAGGAGCGAATACAAGAAAAAATCAAAAGTCTTGGATTAAGCTTACAAGTTGATAAGCACGTGCATGTGTTTGAACCATCACGTGACGATCTTTTGTTACAGGCTCTTGAGAAACCTTACCAGCATCTTGTTGAAAGGCAGGGTGTTCCTCCTTCTTTGGCTTATGAACAATTATATCGCAGGAAATCTGTTCTAGCAGCGATGTTGCTTCGTGAAGGACACGTTGATGCGGCGTTAATTGGGGGGTATGGTGAATGGTATCGTCACTTTAAATATCTAAAAAATATTATCCCCAAACGTCAAGATGTAAAGCAATTCTATACAATATCTGCCTTAATACAGTCGAATGTTGTGTTGTTTATGGGGGATGCATATTTACATTTAAATCCGTCAGCCGAAGAAATAGCAGAATTGACCTTGCTTGCTTCAGAAGCGGTATCAACATTTGGATTGGTTCCAAGGGCTGCATTGTTATCTTACTCATCGTTTGGCACTGGAAAATCAGGATCAGCTGAAAAAATGCGCGAAGCGTTGGCATTGATTAAAGAACGTAATCCCGATCTTGAAGTGGACGGTGAAATGCAAGGGGACGCTGCACTCAGCCCGTCAATCAGAGCACGGTTGGTAGATAATTCTCCGTTGGTTGGGAATGCTAATTTGTTGATTATGCCAGATTTAGATTCAGCGAATATTGGCTTTTCATTAAGTCGTGTTGTTGGTGATGCATTACAAATTGGTCCAATAACCCTTGGGGCGGTGAAACCCCTGCATATTTTGACCGAAAGTACGACAGCTCGTGGAATTGTTAACTTAGCGACTATTGCAATCAAACAATCTTTATAAATGTAATTTTATCGCAAGTGATAATTTCTCAAAATTATCACTTGCGATATAGTATTGTCCGATGTGCATCTCCATATATCCAAATAAAATATAATAAAATTTAAGAGGATTATAATGGCTGGTGTAACAAACAGGCAGGTAGTTAGTGGTGTAACCGTAACATCTGTAACCAGAGCATATCATGTGTCAAATGGTGATACGTTGATTGGTGCAACGGTTACGGGGGGGAGTTTAATTATCGATCAAGGGGGGGTGGCAAGCAACGTTGTTGTCAGTAGTACAGATAAAAATGCTGCACCTCTATTAGTTCAACCCGGTGGCACTCTATATAATCTTGAAGTATATTCCACTGCAGCTGCAGGGGCTGGCAACCCGAATATCTATGGGGTTGTTGATGGGGGTATCATTCATACAAATGCCTCAATGACAATTATGGGAGATGGGCAAGTTTCTAATGTTATAGTTGATGGTGGAACATTGGGTAACTATACAGGTTCATCATTTGATATTGTTCTTAACAATAATGGTCGACATATCATTCAAGGTGGCCTTGCGGTTAGAACGATTATCAACAGTGGAAATCAAATTGTACGCTCTACTACGGTTGCAATTAGTACACAGATTTATAACGGTTTTCAGACTGTGGCAGGAACAGCCAGCAATACAACAGTACATAATATGGGGTCGCAATTAGTCACATCAGGCGGCATGGCTTATGATACCATTATTGAGAATGGTGGCTACATGAATGTTGCCTCTGGTGGTCACATGGGTGGTACTATTCAGTTACAAGAAGGTGGTCGTTTGACAACTCATCCAACTGCAGGCGGTGCTGTTGATTTACAGGGTAACAATAATAGTGGATTGATTATTTCTGGAATAAATACAACTACCAGTAACTCAAACACAACAATCACAACAACAATTTCTGGGTATAGTGGCGATAAGGAAGGAACAGGAGAGACAGATTTAATTACTTTATATGGTGTTAAGCAATCTGACGTTGTCAGCGTGGATTTTGTTGATGCACAGGGTAATCCAAGTGGAGATTATGTTACTTTAAAATTAAAAAATGGTAGTAAACTGACTATGCATATTCTCGGCGTTGAAGATCAAGGTTATGCTTTGGGTACTGACAGTAATGGCAATTTGACTATGGAGGTTTGTTTTTTAGAAGGAACCATGATTAAAACGCCAAATGGTGATATTGCTATTGAAACATTATCAGTTGGTGATCTAGTAACAACTTTTGATTGGAAAAATAATCAAATTGTTACCGCACCTATTAAATGGATTGGAAAGAAGACAACATTTGTTAAATCTAGTCACCCTGATGATGAGGCAGGATATCCTGTTCGTATTTTAAAAGATGCTATTTCTGAGGGAGTTCCCTATAAAGATTTATTAGTAACAGCAGAACATTGTTTGTTTTTTGATGGTAAATTTGTTCCGGCACGGATGTTAATCAATGGAATGAGTATTTTTTATGATTATTCATTTACTGAATATACTTATTATCATTTAGAAACAGATAAGCATTCTGTTATATACGCTGATGGTATGTTAACTGAAAGCTACTTGGATACTGGCAATCGTTATAATTTTATACAAGATGGCAGTGTGTTTATTTTAAGAAAAAATATTGTTGTTAAAACTTGGGAAAACGATGCAGCGGCAGAATTAAATGTTCAGCGAATGGTTGTTGAACCAATTTATAATCAAATATTTCAACGATGTTTAAAAAAGGATCAATTCCATTATAAAGAACAGCATCTTACTAACGATAGTAATATTTGCTTAAAAACTAAGAAACACAATATTTTACCCTACTTGGTTAAAGGAAATATATTCTTTTTCCAGGTTGATGAAAATATTGATTGTGTAAATATCTTGTCAAATGCCGATCGTCCTTGTGATGTCATTGGACCCTACGTTGATGATCGTCGAAGGTTGGGAGTTTTGATTGGCAAGATTACAGTGATTACACCCAAAAGGGTTCATGATATTAAAATACATATTCAACATGATATATTGTCTGGATGGCATTCCATTGAAAGTTGTTTATATCGTTGGACGGATGGAAATGCTCTTTTACCTTTTGAAGAAAAAATTCATGGTAAAAAAATAATTATGATAGAGGTGGTAGCTGGCGGACCTTATAAGAAAAATAAAATGGTTGCTTAATAGTCTTACATCGTGTTTTATAATTAATTTTTTGGATAACCTTGTTTGTTTACATGAACAAGGTTATTGAAATTTTATAAATGCTCTTTTTAAAAACATAATTCGTATTTAAAAGGGTTCAAAATAAGTTGTACCTAAAATATTCATGTATATGGTATATGGATGTTTTAAAGATATGTTAATAAGGTGAAATTTCGTGATTAAACCTCTACGTAAAGCTGTGTTACCTGTTGCTGGATTTGGTACGCGTTTCTTGCCTGCTACGAAGTCTATGCCTAAAGAAATGTTGCCTGTTGTTGACCGTCCGTTGATTCAGTACGCAATCGATGAGGCAAGAGCAGCAGGAATTGAACAATTTTGTTTAATTACTGCCCGTGGAAAAGATTCTTTAATAGACTATTTTGATATTGCTTATGAATTAGAAGATACATTACGTCAAAAGGGTAAAAAAGAATCCCTAGAGGCATTGCAACCTTCCAGTATTCAGGCAGGATCCTTAACGGCATTGCGTCAGCAAGATCCATTGGGATTAGGGCATGCTGTGTGGTGTGCACGCACATTCGTAGGGGACGATCCATTTGCCGTCTTATTACCAGATGATTTGATTTTGAGTGAGCGTGGTTGTTTGGCACAAATGGTTGATGTTTATAACAAACACGGTGGTAACGTTGTTGCAGTTTCTGAAGTGCCCCGTGAAAAAACATCCAGCTATGGTATTGTTGACGTTGCCTCTGATGATGGTAAATTGGTTGAGATTTCTGGTTTGGTTGAAAAACCAAAACCTGAAGAAGCACCTTCTAATCTTTCTGTGATTGGTCGTTATATTTTGTCCCCTGAAATTATGACTCATTTATCTAAGATGGAACGTGGAGCAGGGAATGAAGTGCAGTTAACAGACTCAATGGCAAAATTAATTGGTGAAATGCCATTTCATGGATTACGTTACGAAGGTATACGGTACGATTGTGGCAGTAAGGCTGGCTTTTTAGAGGCACAAATTGCATTTGCATTGCAACGTTCTGACTTACAGTCATCAATGCGTGAAATTTTGAAAAAATATGCACATGAAGGTGCAAAATAATGGAACATAAAAGAGTTATCGATCCAAGCATTCTGCGCGAATATGATATCCGTGGGATCTATGGAAAAACATTTTTTATCGAAGATGCTTATGCTATTGGCCGTTCTTTTGGCAGCTTGATTGCGCGTCAAAATGGTAAAAAGGTTGTCGTAAGTTACGATGGACGGGTAAGTTCGCCAGATCTTGAAACCGCATTAGTTGACGGTTTAAAAAAATGTGGTCTTGAAGTTGTTCGTATTGGACGTGGCCCAACCCCAATGTTGTATTATGCTGCAACCACCATGGAAGCTGATGGTGCAGTGATGGTGACGGCAAGTCATAATCCAAAAGAATATAACGGTATGAAATTCATGCTGGGGGGGAAATCTTTTTATGGGAAACAAATTCAAGCTCTAGGTGCTCAAGTTGCTCAAGGTGATGTCGTTCCAGAAGGAATTGGTAGTGTTCGCAAGGTTGATATTGCCGAAGAATATGTTACCCGCTTATTAAAAGATTTTAATGCAACAGATCGCAAGCTTAAAGTGGTTTGGGATAACAGTAACAGTGCCGCTGGTGAGGTTTTGACCCGGTTGGTACAACAACTGCCTGGCGAGCATATTGTTCTAAATGGTAGTATTGATGGTAATTTTCCAGCCCATAGTCCAGATCCCACGGTTCCAAAGAATTTAGTTCAGTTGCAAAAAGAGGTTGCCGAGCGTAAAGCTGATATAGGGATTGCCTTCGATGGTGATGCTGATCGTATCGGTGTTATTGATGACAAAGGGAATATCCTGTGGGGTGATCAGCTAATGATTGTTTACAGCCGTGATATTCTGCCTGACCACCAAGGGGCTACTATTATCGCGGATGTGAAAGCTAGCCAGATTTTATTTGAAGAAATTAAAAAGGCTGGTGGTTATCCATTGATGTGGTGTACTGGGCATTCTTTGATCAAAGCAAAAATGGCTGAAACCAAGGCTTTATTAGGTGGTGAAATGTCTGGTCACATTTTCTTTGCTGATAAGTGGTATGGTTTTGATGACGCATTATATGTTGCAGTGCGTACGCTGGATATTGTTGCACGATTAAAAGGGCCGTTGTCCGAAATTACTGAATCTTTACCAAAAGCGATTTCCACCCCTGAGATCCGCTTTGACTGTCCTGATGATCGTAAATTCTCTGTGGTTAAAGAGGTCGCTGATCGATTAAAAGCTGCAAATGCCGATGTCGATACAATTGACGGTGTTCGGGTTAATACTGCTGATGGTTGGTGGTTGTTAAGAGCATCAAATACTCAGGCATCATTGGTTGCACGTGCAGAAAGTACAACAGAAGCAGGCCTTGAAACCCTTAAAGAGGCATTAAAATCCCAACTAAGTGCTTCCGGGGTTGAATTACCAGAAATCTAAGTCTAAGTTTCAAGTTGTTTTTGAGAAAGGCGCAACGTATTTGTTGCGCCTTTCTTTATTAATCAGCTTTATTATGGTTAACATATAATTTTAAGAGTTTTTTAACTATGTCTGTGCCCATTTTATTTAATCGTCAATTGGTAAGATTACATCGTGATAGGGCGGTATCGCACATGCAAGAAATGCAAGACGTGGTTGAGAGATGTGCAGATCAATTGTTAGGTCGTTTGGATGATGTGCAACGATCCTTTGCCAATGCTTTGGAAATAGGAGGGCGTGGTATTATTGGTCCAGCATTGCAGGCAAGGGGTATAAATACCATTTCAGCAGATTTGTCGCACAAATTGGTTGCTATTAATCAAGGAAAATCTTGCGTCTGTATGGACGAAGAGATGTTACCATTTGCAGCAGAGAGTTTTGATTTAGTCATAGCTCATTTTAATTTGCACTGGGTGAATGATTTACCAGGTGCATTAATGCAAATTAGAAATATTTTGCGCCCCGATGGATTATTTTTAGCAGCAGTTCCCATTTTACCGACGTTATCTTTGCTTAGAACAATTATGACTGAGGCAGAAATAGAACATTATGGCGGGGCATCGCCCAGAATATCACCCTTTCCAGATTTGCGGGCCTGTGCTGAGTTAATGCAGAGAGCAGGGTTTGCATTACCTGTGGTTGATAAGGAAAAATTGGATTTAGTTTATCGCTCTGCTGCGGCTTTATTTCGTGACTTGCGCTTTTCTGGTGAGACGAATGCATTGGTTGAAGGGAAAAAAAACTTAACTCATCATTCATTTTGGGTTCATTGTCTTGAAAAATTAGAACAACAAGATGAGTTGGCTGTTCCATTGCATTTTGCGGTGTTAACAGGTTGGGCCCCTGATGTTTCACAACCTCAACCCTTAAAGCCAGGGCAGTTTTCTATGTCACTGGAAAACGTATTTTAATCTTTCGGGGCCGAGAGGTTTCTACTAACAAGACGGGCGCAAAGGTATTTTTACACCAATTGCACCTGTCACTGAGTTCATAAGTCAAGTAATTATCGAGTTGCCATGAAATTGGGGCGTGGATCATCTATGTTAAGTAACTTGTTACTCATGACATTGTAACTTAATAAAACTAATCTTCTGCGCCAAGGGGTAAGATTTACGTTTGAGGCGTGTAATATAGAGCTGTGGAAGAAAAGGGCACTGCCTTTCTTTCCTTTAGCAGCAACAATGCCAGTTTGCCCAAGAGTTTTTGCTAGAAAGCTTTGAGACAGTTCATACTTCAACTTGGAAGATGTTGTTTCTCGCCAATTCTTTGGTGCATTTTGTCCGTAGGTGTGAATAACCTCGCTGTCAGGGATGAGGGTTTTATGAGATCCTGGAGCGACCAACAGTGGTCCATTCATATCGTTAACATCGTCAAGGAAAATCCCTACGGAGAAGGCATTGTCCTTCTGCATTCCGTCTTCTTTATTCCAAAAGTAAAAATCACTATGCCATGCCCACACGTCACCGTTCAGCGCATTTTTAAAGTTGATTTTGTATTGGTGAAGATAGGTTTCTTCGTTTAGTAGAGCGTAAGCATCACGTTCCAGTAAGTCGTCGTTTGCCAGCTCTTCAAAAAACGGGTCTATCATGTGGGGACCGTTGATACTTCTTAAAGTTTTTTGATCATTTTCAAAGACGTAACCATCGTGGTTTTGTAATTCTAAGTTTTTTACTGATTGATCGATTTTATGAAGTAGATCGTCGGGGACATAGTTTTCTTTAACGAGAAAACCATCTTTATGAAATTGTTCAATGTCGTTGTTAGTAAGCATTACGTTTTTCCTAATTGGTTTTTGTTTGATTACTGTGGCGTATTGCACTGATAGATAATGCGCTTTCGTCAAGTGTTTGCTCGTTGTAAGCCATTCCCTCGATAAAATGATCCTTGACAATTGATGCATAGGGTAGGGGGACGCGATAATGTTCCCCAGCATCAATGATAAGGTTGATGTCTTTAAGTCCCAGTTCTAGTGGAAATCCAGGGGGACTGAACTTACGATTAACAATCATATCGGTGTAGAGTTCGTAAACAGGGCATTTAAACATCGAATCCATAATAATGTCTGCAAAGACCTGTCTTTCCACAGAAGCTTTTTCTACCAAAGCAAATGCCTCACCCAGAGCTTCGATTGTAGCATTGAGTAAAAAGTTCCCTGCCAGTTTTGTGAGGAGCGCAGTTTCTCTTTTTTCGTTGAGGTACCATATTTTTTTCGAAAAACTATTTAGAATAGGTTCAACAAGGGCTAGCTGTTGTTTGTTGCCTGAATAATAGACATCCAATTGTCCAGCCTCCGCGACGTCGCATCGACCCATGACAGGAATGACGTGATATTCGAACCGATTCTGTCGAAACTTGTTGATTTCTTGTAAAAGGGCTAAAGAAGTTGTCGACAAATTAATCCAAATCTTCTTGTTCGTTAACACCTTGGTTTCATATGCAATATTTCTGATTGCGTTATCGTCTGGCACCATGGTCATTAGGATATCGCAGTCTTCGAGTTCCGATGGCGTTTGGCACAAGATGATGTTAGCTTCCAATTTTGAGGGATCGATGGGGCGCTTATCCCAGGCTTTGATAAAAAAGTTTTTTTTCGAAATATTATTAACAATGGGCATCCCCATTGTTCCAAGTCCTATGAAAGCAATCTTCATGACGATCTTCCTTTAGTTTTGTTAACTTTTTGTTAACTTATTGATATTTAAGGATAAAAAAACGTAACATGATCGCAATCTTTTGTGAAGTGCTATCAAAAAAAAGTTTATTGACAATGATTATTTGAAACAGTGCACGATAGTGGTATAGAGTTATCAACTTATGATGTCTTACAGGAAAAGAGAAAAATATGGTTGAGAAGAAGGTGAAAAAAGTCGTTCTTGCCTATTCTGGTGGGTTGGATACTTCGGTCATTTTACGTTGGTTGCAAAAAACCTATGAATGTGAAGTTGTAACCTTTACCGCAGATTTGGGGCAGGGCGATGAATTGGAACCTGCACGTAAAAAAGCAGAGATGTTCGGGGTTAAAGAAATCTTTGTTGAAGATTTACGTGAAGAATTTGTTCGTGACTATGTTTTCCCAATGTTTCGGGCGAATACTCTTTATGAAGGTCAATATCTATTGGGTACTTCAATTGCACGGCCTTTGATTTCTAAAAGACAAATTGAGATTGCCGAACAAGTCGGTGCTGATGCAGTCGCCCATGGCGCAACAGGTAAAGGTAATGATCAGGTTCGTTTTGAATTGGCTTATTATGCATTAAAACCTGATGTTACGGTGATCGCGCCATGGCGTGAATGGGAATTGACTTCTCGTACTCGGTTATTGCAATTTGCAGAAGAAAATCAAATTCCCATAGCACACGATAAACGTGGCGAGGCACCATTTTCTGTAGATGCGAACATGTTGCACTCTTCTTCCGAAGGTAAAATTTTGGAAGATCCTGCGGTTGCTCCAGATGAAATCGTATTTCAACGTACTATTTCCCCAGAAGATGCCCCTGATAAAGCAACAGAAATTACTATCGATTTCAAGGGTGGGGATCCCGTAGCCATTAATGGTGTGGCAATGTCCCCAGCAACATTATTAACGCGTTTAAATGAATTGGGTAAAGCCAATGGAATTGGGCGTTTGGATTTGGTTGAAAATCGTTTTGTTGGAATGAAGTCTCGTGGAATTTATGAAACCCCAGGGGGTACTATTTTGTTATTTGCCCACAGAAATATGGAATCCATTACTTTGGATCGTGAAGCTGGGCATTTAAAAGACAGTATTATGCCACGTTATGCAGAATTAATTTATAATGGTTTTTGGTTCTCACCAGAACGTCGTATGTTACAGGCCCTTATTGATGAAAGTCAGCACTCAGTAACAGGTCGTGTGCATTTGAAATTATATAAAGGGAATATTATTCTAATGGGGCGTGAAAGTCCTAACAGTCTTTATGATATGCGGGTTGTGACCTTTGAGGATGATGAAGGTGCTTATAATCAGGTCGATGCACAAGGATTTATTAAATTGAATGCATTACGTTTACGATTGGGTGCTCAGGCCGGGCGTCGTGGTGGAAAACTATAACTTAATTCGTTTCAAGAAATTTGGAGGGGGAGTATAATGAAGAAAATTGTTTCTTTTGCTTTACCAGTTTTGTTGGCATTTTCTTTTTCTTTGGCAGCTTGTGCAGGAAATAAAGATGAACAATTAACACCAGAACAATTCATGAAAAAAATTGAATCTGAATCAGGTGTTAAAACTTTGCCCAGTGGGCTCGCCTATCGTGTGATTAAATCAGGAGATCCAAAAGACGCTTCTCCTGCCGTTGGGGACTTGGTTTTAATTGAATATGAAGGTCGTCTGCCTGATGGGGTTATTTTTGATTCTTCTGATCGCCATGGTGGGGGATTAATGCAAATGCCTGTTGATGGTTTAATCCAAGGTTGGATGGAAGCTTTGCCAAAAATGCATCCTGGTGATGTATGGCAACTCTATGTCCCCCCTAAATTAGGATATGGTGATAAATCTTTGGGTATTATCCCTGCAAATAGTCCATTGGTTTTTAAAATTCATTTGGTTGGTGTTACAAAAGCACCCCAAAATAATTAGTTTTTGATAACATTATAAAAGGTGTTTTATGCAGTCCAAACCGTTAGGTAAGAGAGTATTTTCCGGCATTCAGCCCACCGGTATTCCGCATTTAGGTAATTATTTGGGAGCAATACGTCATTGGGTTGACATGCAGCAGGGAAATGAATGTATTTTCTGCTTGGTGGATATGCATGCGATAACGGTTTGGCAGGATCCTATACAACTAAGATCGCAGATTATCGAACAGGCTGCGATCCTAATGGCTGCGGGGATTGATCCACAAAAACATATTTTATTTAACCAATCTGCTGTTTCTGCACACGCAAGAATGGGATGGATTTTCAATTGTGTCGCCCGTATTGGTTGGATGAACAGAATGACCCAGTTCAAAGATAAAGCTGGAAAAAATAGAGAGGCACATTCTGCAGGATTATACGTTTATCCGAACTTAATGGCTGCTGATATTCTAACATATCAGGCTACTTGCGTACCTGTTGGAGAGGACCAGCGTCAACATCTAGAACTAACTAATGACATCGCTCAAAAGTTCAACCATGATTATCAAATAGATTTTTTTCAAGAAGTGCAAGGTCTTATACCAGCCACCAGCGCACGGGTTATGAATTTACGTGATGGTAGTAAGAAAATGTCAAAATCTGACCCTTCAGAGCAAGGGCGTATCGAATTGTTGGATGAAGATGATGTCATTGCAAATAAAATTAGACGCGCCAAAAGTGATTCAGAACCATTGCCATCTGAAGTCGAGGGATTGGAAAATCGCTTAGAGGCTTCAAATTTAGTCTCTATTTATGCGGTCATGGCTAATCAGTCTGTTGATCAGGTTTTACGCCAATTTGGTGGTCAGGGATTTAGTGGCTTTAAATCTGAGCTAGCTGATGCCTTAATACAGCATATTCGACCCATTCGGGAAGAAACAAAGCGGTTATTGGCTGATGAAGCACATATTCGTGAAATGTTGCGGATGGGGGCAAAAAAAGCTTCAGCCATTGCAGAGCCTATTGTTTCAAAAGTAGAAGAAATTGTGGGATTTATAAAATAATATGAAGCAACAAACGAGTATTCTACAGGTTCAAACCCATGGGCAAGGATTAACCATGTTAAATATGGATTTATCCAGCTGGATCTTAAAGACGGGTATTGTTACTGGTTTATTGACTTTATGGTGTAAACATACTTCTGCTTCATTCATTGTGCAGGAAAATGCAGACCCTGATGTGAGGGAGGATATTTTACACTATCTTAATGATTTGGTTCCAGAAAATCGGCATTACTTGCATCACAGTGAAGGGCCAGACGATATGCCAGCCCATATAAAGGCAGTATTAACCCAAACACAACTGTCGATCCCCATTGTTGAACGTCAAATGGTTTTGGGAATTTGGCAAGGAATCTATTTGTTCGAGCATCGTAGACAGCCTCATTTACGTCAAATCGCCTTACACGTTCTAGGGGAATAAAGAAGCGGTATTATTGTAAAGCCTTTAGAAGGTGACAACGTTGTCATTTTATATAAAGGCTTTACACTTTTATACTAATTATAGGGCGGTTCAGTCCTTGAATATATTAAAACATGTATATAAACATTTTTTAGATTTTTTTATCCCTCCTAGTTGTTTGGTGTGTGGTGTAACGGTTGCTGAGGATGGGCTGGTATGTTCTTCATGTTTTCGGCAATTTCATTTTATTCATGCCCCTTTTTGTCATGCTTGCTCTCTTCCTTTTATATCTGATGCAGAAGCAGGTATAGATTCTATTTGTTCTGATTGTAAAATGGATATGCCTTTGTGGCAGGCATGTCGGGCAGCTTTCGTATATAATGAGGGGATTAAAAGATTAATTGTACCTCTAAAGCATGGCGATCGGCACCATAGTATTTGTTTTTTGACACGGTTTATGGCTCGTCAATCTGCTTCATTGTTTGCACACGTGGATTACATAGTGCCTGTGCCTCTACATAAAAGGCGGTTGAGGCAAAGAAAATATAATCAATCTGCTTTATTGGCACGGCAGTTGGGAAAATACTTTAGGACTTCCGTTTTACCGATGGGACTGTTAAGGGTAAGAGAGACAATTGCTTTGGGGCATCTCAATCGGCAAGAAAGATATTCCGTGTTAGATGGTGCTTTTGAGGTAAATCCTTTATATTCATATGTTTTTAAAAACAAAAATATCCTATTGGTTGATGACGTTGTAACGACAGGTGCTACTTTAACACATTGCAGTCGTGCTTTATACGATGCGGGCGCAGCGCGGGTCGACGTGGTGGCCGTTGCCAAAGTGGTTTAAAGATTGATGAGCATTAATATTGCATAATAATAATTTTGCAGATGCTTGTTTTCAAAAAATAAGTTAACTATATGAAGAAATGTATAAAATAATCGAAGGAAGATATTATGGCTCAAGTCGAAATCTATACCCAACCTGGATGTCCATTTTGTCACAAGGCACTATTGATATTAAACGCTAAAGGTGCATCTGTAAAAGAAATCAATGCCCCTAAAGGAACCAAGGAAAGAGAAGAGGCAATTGAGCGTTCTGGAGGCAGAACCACAGTGCCTCAAATCTTTATTGATGGTCAACATGTTGGTGGTTGTGACGATTTACAGCGAATTGATAAATCAGGTGAATTAGATCAATTACTAGCATCGTAATAAAGTTAGTTCTTTTTTTGAAGAGGTTTAAATGTGATGGCAGTATTAAATAAATTGCCTGTTTTTAACGTATCTGTTTTGGGTATACTGTCGTTACTAACCTTTTCAAAAGGAGAAACATCTTATGCCCAGGCACAGCAAGCAAATAATTCTGTACAGAATGCACCTGAGGTTGGGCTTTGGACCACTAAAAAGGAAGACGGCGTTTTTCACATTTATCCCTGTGGTCAGGCATTATGTGGTCGGTTTGTTGGTATGCAATACCAAGGCCCTATCGCACCTTTAAACAAAAAAAACCATTCACAGTGTAATTTTCTAATGTTGCGCAATTTTACCAAAGATGAAGATGGCAAGCGTTGGAATGGTAAAATTGCAGATCCTAGAGATGAAAAATTATATGATGCGAAGATTTGGTTATCTAAACCTAATGAGTTAAAATTACGTGGTTATATGGGCATTAGTTTATTTGGAGAGACGCATACTTGGCATCGTTTTAGTGGACATATAGGTAACAATTGCAAGTTGTTATAATCATAACGATATCGTTATAAAGTTGTATTTTTCTGCTTGCAATTGAAGTATCGATTGACTTTTACACTTTTAAATTGATAATATGTAACAAGTTAGTTATGTCAGAATTTTATTAGGTTGTAATATATTCTGTTAATATCGTAATTGAAGGGCAGTTATAATGGCTTATATCGTGACGCAGGTTTTTTCACCCAAAGAAAAATGGAAAAAACTTGCCAAACCTATTAAAGAACAGATTTTACAACGTATGATCGTCAACTTGTCTTCTTTGGCAGGTGAAAATAAAGTTCAATTAATAGCTGCAGGCCAGATTGACAGTAAAATGCCTCGAGTTGCAGATGCAGAATTTTATGTCATTTGGTCAGTCGCAATTGATGAGATGAGTAAACACATCAGCCAACATTTGCGTGACAGTGAATGGAACGAATATTTTGACGTAGTTAATATTGGGGGTCGTGCATTAAGCGTTCCTCAATTTGCGGATGTTGTTTTAGCTGATCTAAATAGTTAAATAATATTTGTAACGAAAAACTAATAAATACATAATAATACTTAAATAATTCTAAATATAAATACAGAAATTAAATACTAAAAATAAAGTCAATTTTCATATTGAGATTTTTTTTTAGGATGGTTTAATGTCTGACGACAATAACAAGAACAACACGTCAAGTGTTGATCAAGTTGCGACTGCGGTTGCAACTGTGGATGACAGCGTGTCATCTTCTTTAAATGATGCATTACTGGGTAGTGCCACGATAAGTAATGCATCTTTGACCAGCGGTGTTACAAGTGGTGGCGATATTACTTTGGGATCTATGGCCTCTGCGTTGGGGTCGGACGGTTCTGCTTTAATCTCTGCATACAGTGCGGCTGCAATGTCGACCTTGGATCAGACCTATTATGGTGGATCTTTGAATCGAGCTGCAGCCCTTGCTACGGGTGGACAGCCTGATTATAACATTGTTTTAACGAGAACGGCAGCCTTACACAGCCGTGCCATCTCGAATGCACCTAATGTTGGTGATACCTATAAATACACCTATAACGCATCGCAAACTGTTAGTTTTTATGCTGGTGTTGGGTATAACGGTAGCGGTAACGCAGTTTATCAAACGACTTCAGCCGTAAGCGTGATGTCGAATGGGATGTTGCAGGTCGGTGGTGGTAATAGCATGCTTGTTGGTAGTGCGAACGCCCCTGTTGGTCAGGCTGATCTTTCGCTGCAATATAAGCCAACTGCTGACTCGCCATCCTTGCAAATGGATGGTGGGTCTTACCTCAGTGCTAACGGATATGTTGGTGGTGTTGCTGATAAATCCCTGGCTGGTCAAAGTGTTACGGGTGATAACAGGGGGCAGCGTACAGGTAACGTTCTTACAGCCGACAATGTCAGTGCTGACGTTGGTGGTGACTGGGGGGTTATTGGGGATGCCGACATAGGTTATGCCGCAACAACGAACAGATTTGGTAATAACAACAGCTTAAACATTGGTGGAACCTTTGGCGTTTTCATGAATGCTTCAGCTACATTTGGCAGCAACTTGCAAATGAACTTAGGTGCTACGACAGGTAGTGGTTTGTTTGTGGGGTCCGGTGCTTCCTTTTCAGCAGGTTTCAATAACCAATTCCATATTACCGGTGGTATGGGTGCTGCATACTCCGCTGGGCGTTTGAACCAAAAAGCAAGACTATATTTGGGGGATAACAATAGCGTATTCCTAGATCAAGCAAACTGGGGAAACTTCGCCGCACAGATCGATGGTATCGTTTCAACGGGTAATAACCTACAGTTGAGAGCATTAGAGATTTCCGTTGGGTATCCTCAGGATCCATTTACTGGAAACATTCTTGTTTCGACAGGGGAGCCAGCTCAAATGATTATTGGTAATAATGCCAATATCAGTTTGGGTCAAAGCGGGTTGCATGATAATGGATCTAATTTTTATTTGGGATCTGATGGTGCGATTGTGGTAGATGCCAGTGCAGCATCTTTACAGATAGGCACAGGCGCAACAATTGATGCCAACAATATTTCGATTGGTAACTTTGCCAAAGATTATAGTGGCTCTTATTTAGGTTCAACTGTTGAGACTGCGGCTTACAAGGCTGGGTTGAATAACAGTATTACCATTGGTAACGGTGCGAGCATTAATCTTTCTGGTGGTGTTCAACTGGATGGTAACAATAATAGTTTGACGCTGCAAGGATCTGGCATTTTAAATGCCGGTGGTATTAGCGCAGGACGTTTTTACAAAGAATATAACATTGGTGTGGGCGGTGGTATATCGTCCAGACGTCCTCATCACGTTTATGATAATACCTCTGGTGCGAATGTTCAAATTGGTGATGGTTACGTTATTACCTTGACATCGGGAACGATTGATACTGGTTTGGCAAATATGCCAACAATCAGTAATAATGGTAATCTTGAAAATAATGCACAGGGTGGTATTTTTAATATTGGTAACGATGTGCAGCTGAACGCTAACTCTGTCGTTCTTGGGGATTACTCTATCTCTAGGGTAAACCAGTATGTTGGCTCAACGTTCGAAGCTAGTGCTGGCACATCAAACGCCAATATCACATTTGGAACAAACGCTCACATTCACCTTTCTGGCTCAGTACTACTGAACGGTAGTGGTAATACCATGGCCTTCGGCGATGGATTATTATTAAGTGCCGCAGCGATGTCTTTTGGTTACGGAGCTACAGGTATTGGGGCTAGTAACGTATTTTCTGTTGGAAATAATGCTTCTATTGGATTGAATAACGGTTTCATAGATAATTTACAAAGAGGTACAGTAACCTTTGGTGATACTGTTACAATGCACTTGTCAGGGGGTAATTTCTCAGTTGGAGGAATTAGTACCACGGCACTCAACCCAAATACAGTAACCTTTGGTGCTAATGGCCAGTTGATCCTTGATAATGGTGATATTTTAATTACCAATAGTAACCAAAAATTAACGTTCGGTAGCTCAGGAACGCTTACTGGTAACCAACTAAGCTTGACTGGCACAGTCAATCAAAGTGTCGTTATGAATGATGGCGCAACCGTAACGTTGAATGGTGGCATCATAGCCGCAGCAACGGGTGGAACCTTAAGATTTGGTAACAATGCAAATGTTACCCTTGGCTCAGACCTGACGTTTACCAGTAACACAGCTTTCTCTGTTGGTGCCAATGGTTCAACGACCATTAACGGTAATATCAATATTAATGCAACAGGTACAACATTCAGTATCGGTGCAAACCAGCATTTCACCGCTGGAACGATTGGTATTAATATCAGCCGTCCAACATTGACATTTGCTTCAGGTATTACCTACAATGTTAATGGCTGGGTTTTAAATGGCACCTACAACCAAATTGCATTAGGTAACGGTGCGTCTGGATCTATTGGCGATATTACGGTCAACAGTGGTGCAACAAACGCCACGTTTAATACGGGTGCTGCAACTAACTTGACCTTTGGTAATGCTAATTTTGCCAATGGTGGAACATTTACGATTAACGCTGAAACAGTTACAGGAACATCATTAACATTGGGTAACAATGCTATTGTTAACGTGGCTGCGGGTACCAAATTGAATCTTGATACCCTAGTTATGGATGGAACCACACAGGTTACATTGAATGTTGCATCTGGAGCTGTAGTTGACATTGGAAGTTTAGTAACAACCAATGTTGGTTCGACAAGAATGCCGAAAATTGTCATTAATGGTGCGACGGTTATTATTGATGGTCAAGAAGCAAGAGCTGCAGGTACTGCGGATAAGTTGGTTGATTTCAATAATGTTCAAAATGGTATCTATCAGTATAATGGTGATATTTCGGAAGAAAGTGGTCATTTAAATGTAACCAACTTTGCTTTAAATGACAGCTTAGTTTTCGAAATTGGCTCTGCCTATTTGGATCAAACACGCTACGTTACCAGTGTTTCAGGTGGTATTTTAACCATCAGTTACAATAATCCAGATGGTTCCGTTACACAATTGGCACAATTTGGTTATACTGGTAGTTCACTGATTCCTAACGTCTTGATTGTAGAGTCTGGCGCAAGTTCAACAGGGCATCAAATTATCATTACGAAGTGCTTCTTAACAGGGACGAATATTTTAACCCCAACGGGTGAAGTAACTGTTGAAAGCCTAAGTGTTGGTGATGAAGTTGTTGCGTTGAAAGATGGACAGCAGGTCAGTAAGCGCATTGTATGGATCGGGAGCATGAATGTTAATGTGAACGGTTATGAACATAAAGATGCTTTGTATCCAGTTCGTATTAAGGCACATGCGTTTGGATTAAACCAACCTTGTCGTGATTTGTTGGTTACACCAGAACATACGATTTATGTTGATGGTGGGCTAATTCCCGCACGGATGTTGGTCAATGGTCGTTCAATTATCATTGATAATACAATGGAAAGTTTTACAGTTTATCATGTTGAAACTGAAGAGCATTCAATTCTATTGTCTGAAAATTTAACAACGGAATCTTACTTAAATACAGATGACCGTCATCTCTTTAACGGGGATGTTGCAAATCTTCACTTAACGTTTGATGAAAATGCTGGCCATAAAAGTTGGCAAGAAGATGCCGCAGCACCATTGACCGTTGCAAGGCATCAAGTTGAGCCTATTTGGCAGCGCTTGGATCGTCGTGCGACACAACAAGGTTATGCGCCGGTATCAACCTTTGAAACCACCCGTGACCCTGAACTATGCTTGATCACTCAAAGAGGTGAAAGATTACAGCCTGTTGATATAAAAGGTAATGTTTACAGCTTCTATGTTCCTGCGAATGTCAGTGTTGTTGCAATGCATTCAAAGGCAGCCGTTCCATCAGAAGTTGTGGGGCCATTTCTGGATGATCGTCGTATGTTAGGTGTATTGGTTGCAAAAATCAGCGTATTTGGTGAAAGAACTTTAACAATTCTGCCTTCAGATATGTCTGGTTTGTCAGGTTGGCATGATGCCGAGTTGAATAGATCAGATCGCTGGACGAAAGGATTGGCTACTTTACCAGAAGTTATTTCAGAAATGAGTAATAAGGTTAAGTTAGTTAAAATTGAACTTACAGCTACTGCTGAGTATTTTGTTGATAATATGGAATTTGTTGAGAAAATTGCGTAATTCCAATTATTTTTTCAAAATAATAGTGTAACCCTATAAAAAATAAACTTTCCTTCTCTATATATAAAGAGAAGGAAAGTTTTATTTTACAAGGTGGAGATCGATTTATGTATGATCGGTTTATAGAACATGTAGCAAGAATAGCACCCGAAAAGGTTGCTTTGCTTTCATTTGATGGTTCTGTGACGTTTTCGAAAATGGATGCTGATATTAACCGATTAGCACAGGCTTTGTTAGATAAGCTTAATCCACTACCTAAAATTGTGGCTGTTTCTTATCAACAGATTCATCCGCATTGGATGTTTTTAATGGCGTTAAGTCGTATCGGTGTTGCAACAGCCTCTGTTTCTGATGATAGTTTTGTTGCAGCAAAAGAAGTTGCTGTTTTAAAACCAGATTTGATTATTAGCGATGCCTTGTTTGATGTTGAGACACAGGCACAAGTTTTGGTGTTAGATCTCGAATGGTATTCTGAGGTTATCAAAGGTCCAGAAGTTAAACCTATACGGTTAATATTGGACAAAAATCGAATTGTTCGTGTAGCAATAGCATCAGGGACATCTGAAGATAAGCATCGAGTTGATTTCACAGCTTCAATGATTGAGGCTTCTGTTATTCGATTGGCACATCAAGAATATATTGAGTGGGCAGAGACAGAGGACGCAGCACGATATCATTGTTTATTACCAACCCTTGGGTTTGGTAGCATACATGGATTTTTGTCTGCAGTCAGTATTTGGTATGTTTGTGGTTCTGTGATCATGGTGGACCGAGAACAATACCCAGCTGCAATTGCAATGTTAAAACCTTCCTTAATGATTATTTCTCCTTCGCAATTGCAGGCAATTGTTAACAATCTTCCAACTGATGTCCCTCCTGTTAGTGGGTTAAGATTAATTGTCTCTGCAGGATATTTTTCTAATGCATTACGTGAAGAGGTTCGCCAAAAATTAACCAAACATATGCGTGTTCTATACGTAACCAGTGAGTGTGGCATTGTTGCTGGAGCGCGTGTTGAACAAATGTCGCATGATGATATGGCAGGTTGGGTATTACCTTGGGTTGACTTACGTATTGTTGATGACGAAGGACACGATTTACCTTTTGGTGAGATTGGTAACATCTGTATTCGAAGTTCTGAATTGGTAAATGGCTTTTACCATGATGAAGAAGCAACACGTAAGCAATTTAGGGATGGTTGGTTTTTCCCAGGTGATTTAGGGATCTTGGATGAAAGAGGGTGCTTGCGTATCTTTGGACGTGCCGATGAATTGTATAATTTTGGTGGTGATAAATTCTATGCTCACAAGATTGATCGGATCATTCAGGCTGTTCCAGGGGTAAAAGATGCGGCATTATTTTCCATGCCAGATCATGATGGTATCCAAGAGCCGTGGGTGGCGATTGTTCGCGATGCAAATTTTGACGTTGATAAGGTCAGTGAAGCCTTACAGTCCGAATTTCATAATTTGCCTAATGTTCGCGCAATGTGGGTGGATTATATCCCGAGGGATACGGTAGATCGAGTATTAAGGTATCAGTTAAGTTTGGTTGCCGTGCAACAATATTCAGCAGCAAATAAAAAAAATTAATTAAGGTTGTCCAATAATTAGGATGCAAGTGGTTTAGCGACGTGCAAGCCCAGCATAAATTATGTTTTAGAGAGATTCATGCAAGTGTTAGATAATAAGAAATATTCTGGTGAAATTGCTATTATTGGTATTGGGTGTAGATTCCCTGGTGGCATTGTCGATTTAGATAGTTTTTGGACCGCCATTTGCGGGAAAAAAGAAACTGTTAGTCCTATTTTGCCTTCGCGTTGGAATTGGAGGGCTGTTTACGATAAAGATAATGCCACTATCGCCAAAAGCTTTTTCATGAATGGGAGTTTTTTAACGCAGCCTATTGATGAATTCGAGCCCTTATTTTTTGGAATGTCACCCAAAGAAGCAGTGCAATGTGATCCTCAACAACGTATTTTGCTAGAAGTCGCCTGGGAGGCAATGGAAGAAGGGGGATTGGTCGCTGCTAAATATGCGGGTAAAAAGGTAGGGGTGTTCGTTGGGATTTTTGCAACCGATTGGCTGATTATGCAATCCAGCCCTTATGCCAGTGAGGGGAACGTTGAAACAAATTTCTTGGCCACGACTGCATCGACAACCATGATTTCCGCACGGTTATCTTATTTCTTTGATTTTTGTGGCCCATCTTTGGCGCTGGATACGGCTTGTTCATCTTCCTTAACAGCTATTCACTTGGCTTGCCAAAGCCTTAGAAATGGTGACAGTGATATGGCAATGGCTGGGGGCATCAATATTATGTTGATTCCCCAATCTGGTGCATTGGTTGCCAAAGCACGTTTTATGGCTGAAGATGGTAAAAGTAAAAGCTTCGATGCTGCTGCTGATGGATATGGTCGTGGTGAGGGATGTGGTATTATTCTTTTAAAACGTTTAGAAGATGCAGTACAAGACGGTGATAAAATCCACGCGGTGATTAGTGGTATTGGTATTAACCAAGATGGTCATAATGAAGGAATTACGGTTCCTAGTGCTGTTGCACAAGAAAAATTAATCCGCAGTGTTGCTGAACAAGCAGGGATTAATCTAAAAGATATTGCTTATGTTGAAGCTCATGGTACAGGAACGCCTGTTGGTGATCCACTAGAGGCCCAAGCAATTTCAAACACAATTGGTAAAAGTCGCACAAAGCAAGACCCTGTTATTATTGGATCGGTAAAGGCTAATATTGGGCATCTAGAGGCTGCGGCAGGGGTGGCAGGGCTGATTAAGGCCTGTTTGTGCCTAGAACACAAAGCTGTTCCCCCTCAAGCTAATTTAAAAGAACCTAATCCTAGTATTCCCTTTGACGAGATGAATTTACGATTAGTACAAGATGAAACCGTTCCGTTAACAACGACGGCAAAAGATTTATACGTTGCGGTTAATTCTTTTGGATATGGTGGATCTAATGCAAACGCCATTTTACGTGCCCCCCGTATAGAAGAATCTACGCCAGAAATTTCTTCTGATTATGTAAATCTGCCTTCTGATCAGTATATTTTATCGCTGTCGACCAAACAACAACCTTCGTTAAAGTTAATGGCAGAAGCTTATGCTGAGTTTTTAAGACAGGAAAATGGACCATCACTGGGGGATATTTGTTATTCTGTTGGTAAATATCGTTCTTTTTTCCAAAGGCACTTAGTTGCTTTTGGTAAAAGTAAAGCCGAAATCGCTCAAAAACTAGAAGATTTTGCTCAAGATAAACCTAATCCCGACGTAATCGTTGGGCAACAACAAATTAAAACACAGACACAGCCTGCTTTTGTTTTTTCAGGCATGGGTCCTCAATGGTGGGGCATGGGACAATGGTTGTTAAAACATGGTCCTGCAGAATGTTTAGCAATTGCTAAAGAAATAGACCATTACTTCAAAGAACTGTCTGGATGGTCTGTGTTGGCAGAAATGCAGAAAGCCGAAGCAGAATCCCGTATTCATGAAACTGCTGTTGCCCAGCCTGCAATTTTTACAATCCAAGTTTGTTTGGCAGAGGCACTAAAACTTTATAATATTCGCCCTGCTGCAATCGTTGGACATAGCGTTGGTGAGGCTGCTGCTGCTTATGTTGCTGGGGCATTAAGCATAAAAGACGCGACAACAGTGATTTATCATCGCAGTCGTTTGCAACAAACTTTTGCTGGTCGTGGATCAATGTTGGCTGTGGGTATGCCTCCTTCAGCAGCTGCGGATTTAATTAAAGATTACGAAGGCGATGTTGCCGTTGCGGCAATCAATAGCCCACGTTCTTTTACCCTTTCTGGGACCAAAGAAAATCTTGAAAAAATTGCTGCTGAACTTGAGAAACGTTCAGAATTTAACCGTTTTCTAAAAGTTGAATTGGCCTATCATAATCCAATTATGACCGAAATTCGTGATCAATTTGAGGAAGCGGTTAAAAACATTCAACCACAAATGCCCAAAATCCCGCTTTATTCATCTGTTACTGGGCATATTTGTGATGATACGTTCTTTCATGATGCAAATTACTGGTATCGGAACTTACGTCAAACGGTTTTATTTGCTGAAGCCGTTTCAAACATGATGCATGATTCTTATTCTTTATTTTTAGAAATAGGGCCCCATCCAGTTTTATCCGCATCGGTGAAAGAATGTGCTGCAACATTAAATATTTCTGTTGGCACTGCTTATACTCTGCATCGTTCCGAACCAGAAGAAAAAGCATTGGTCAAGTCTTTGGCTTGTTTATCTGCTGTTGGTTTGGATCTGGATTGGAATAAAATCAGTGGTGGTAAACGCGTTGATTTGCCATTTTATCGCTGGGCAAGAGAGGCTTATTTTGGTGAAAGTAAACATTCTAACCAAAGACGTATGGCCTTAAGGTTAAATCCAGTATTGGGGGATGTGGATTGGTCTGCATCACGGGGTTGGTTATCGGAATTAAATGTTAATTTCTTGCCTTGGTTACCCGATCATAAAATTGAAGGGATGATGGTGCTGCCTGGTGCTGCTTATGTTGAGGCAGCCATTGCAGCGCATGCGCAATTAGCAATAAATGCACCAAAAGAGATGCAAGAACCCACGATTGTCGAAGACTTGCAACTTAAAAAAGCGATGGTCATTGATGGTCATTTTTATCCCTATATGACTTGGAGCGTAGATGAGTTAACAGGACGTCTATTGGTTTATGGACGTACGGAAAATGATTCTCCGAACTGGGACTTATATGCCAGCGCCTTGTTGCGTCGTACTTCGCCATGGGGTGGGGATGTTAACGAAGATCTGGATGCTTTGAAAGCCCGTATCACTGATGAAGTCGACGTTGAATTTTATTACAGTCAGTTAAGCGAGCATGGTTTGCAATATGGTCCAGCCTTTCAAACCATCCAAAAATTATATCGCGGTGATGGGGTTGCCCTTGCGCATTTAAAGATTGCTGAATCTGAACAAGACACGATTAATGATTATTACATCCACCCAACCTTGTTAGATGGTGCGTTTCAGCTGTTTGGATTGCTTGGCGCACAAGAGCAACAGGTTGCTGATACAACATTTGTACCAGTTGGAATTGAGCGGGTCATGTACTATGGCAAACATGAAGGGGAACTTTATGCTTATGGGTGCAATGTCAGAAAAGATGATGATCTATTTATTGGGGACATTTACTTATATAATTTAAAAGGTGAACCTGTCGTTAAGGTCAAAGGGTTGACCGTCAAAGAATTAGCCAATGAAAAGCAAAAAGAAGCTAAACGTGGACGTTGGTTGTATCGTTATGAATGGAAAAGTGCCGAGGTTACCCCATTATTAGGCGAAATTGCCAATATTGCCGTAATTACCGACAATGATGTGATAGCACCTCCATTAATTGCTGAATTGGAATCCCAAGGTCTGACAATTTTCCAAGGGAAATTAGGGGAAAAATCTGGTCAGGAATCAGATTATATCTTTAACATTCGTCAAGGAAATGAAGAAGATTATAGAGCATTCTTCGAATTCGTAGGGCTTCAAAAATGTCGTGCGTTGGTCTATTTGCATGACGGTTCCGACAGTGAGAAAGACGTTACTGGATTAACACTAGTACAAGAATTACTATGTTTATCCAAAGGTCTGCCAGCACTAGAAGATAAAGATATTACCGACAATTTACGTTGTATCATTATCACCAACGGGGCTGAAAAAGTTCTGGATGATGAAAATATTACTCATTTAAATCAAGCTTCTTTACGTGGATTTGTTCGTGTGTTCTCACTTGAACGCCCAGAGTTAAAGCTAAAAATGGTGGATATCGATGGAGATGCAACGGTTACGGAAATTCCTGTCTTGGCAGCTGAAATTTTATCAGACGATGTTGAAGATGATGTTGCCTTAAGAAAAGATCAACGCTTTGTTTCTCGTTTGGTTCCTTATAAAAATCAGGATGAAATTAAGCCAATTCCTTTTGCTGATATTCAAGACAAGAATATTGGATATCGATTAATGCCTGGTCGTTCAGGAATGTTGGATCAGATTCATTATGATACCTTTGAACGTCAAAAACCACCCCCAGGTCATATTGAAGTAGAAGTTGTTACTTCTTCTTTGAACTTTAAAGATCTGCTAAAAGTGATGGGGTTATTGCCACGTGCGGTTGTAAAAGGCACCTTCCACCAAGACGGTTTGGGTATGGAAGCAGCAACTCGAATTGTTGCTGTTGGTGAAGGGGCGGAAGAGGCAGGATATCGTGTTGGGGATCGCGTTATTATCTCCACCAAAAACTGTTTGGCATCTCACGTAACGCTTTCTGTTGAAACGTCTTACGCAATGCATTTGGACAAAAATTCCACCATTCGTGAGGCACATCGCTACAATCTGTCCGAAGAAGATATCGAACGTGTTCGTAAAGAATTGGTTTTTGAAATCCCCGATGCAGAAGCATCAACCATGCCAACGGTATATGCGACTGCATATCATATTTTAATTGATGTGGCCGACATTCAGGAAGGGCAAACGATTTTGGTTCATGCCGGTTCTGGCGGCTTGGGTCTGGCTGCAATTTCGATTGCGAAAATGAGGAAAGCCCGCATTTTTGCCACCGCAGGGAATGAAGAAAAACGTCAATATTTGCGTGATATTGGGTGTGAACATGTTTGGAATTCCCGTAGCCTTGAATTTGTTGACGGGGTTAAAGAAGTAACCAATGGCAAAGGAGTCGATATTGTATTGAACTCTTTGGCAGGGGAAGCGTTACAACATAGTTTGGATTTGGTGGCACCTTTTGGATATTTCTTTGAAGTGGGTAAACGCGATATTGTTGAAGGCAAATGGCTGCCAATGCAGGCCTTTAACGAAAATATTACGTTCCGTTCTATGGATTGTGACCGCATGTTGGCACAACGTCCCCAAGAAATTATTCGTATCTTGGCTACGGTTACCCGACATGTCATGAACCGTGAAATTATTATGCCGCCTTGTACGGTGATGCCAGTAGCTAAATCAACAGAAGCATTCAGATTGCTGGCATCCGCACAGCATATTGGTAAGGTTGTTATTGATTTTTCTGACACGACAGATTTGATGGTCAATCCGTTGCCAAAAGAAATACCAACGGTTCGGAATGATGCTGCTTATCTGATTACAGGTGCTTATGGAGGGATGGGCTTACAACTAATAAAATGGTTAGTATCCCTTGGTGCTAAACACTTGGTCCTAGTTGGTCGCTCCTTAAAAGAGGATGATCAAGCTATTCAAGAGGGATTAAATATTCTTAAATCTCATGGTGTTCGAATACATCAGATGAAGGCGGACATTGTTGATTACGATAGCTTAAAAGAGGTCTTCGACCAAGCAGTTCAATTGGAAGTTCCTTTAAAAGGGGTGTTCCATTGTGCGGCTGTTATCGATGATGGCGTGATTGAGAATCTTGATAATGATCGTTTGGCCAAGGTTATTTTGCCAAAAGCACAAGGGGCATGGAATTTACATGAATTAACCAAAGATATGGCTTTGGATCACTTTGTTTTATTTTCTTCTGCAACGAACTTGTTGGGTAATATTGGACAGGCTGCTTATGTTTCTGCCAACTTCTTCCTTGATGCATTGGCTAAATATCGCAAGCAAATGGGATTACCTGGTTTGGCCATTGAATGGGGGGCTATCGATGGGGGTGCGATGTATCAAAAAGATAGTCGTGCTGCCAAAAACTTTGAAACAATTGGTGTAACCCCTATTGCGATCAAAGAAGCCTTAGCAACAATTTCCTTGCTTTGGAAATTTGATCAACCTTGTGTGGGTGTATTGGATATTGATTGGTCGAAATGGTTTGGAGTGTTCCCAATGACACGTTCAGTGGGACGTTATCAAGAGTTATTAACCCTTGGTAATTCCTCTTACGAACAAACTGAAGCGTTGCGTCAATTAAATGCTCTGCCATTAGAGGAACGTTTACCTTTTGTGGTGAAAAATTTGATCGATATTCTGACTAAAACGTTGCAAATCCCACCAGATAGTATTGATGGCAATACGCGGTTGACTGAACTTGGGATTGATTCCTTGGTTGGGGTTGAACTGCAAATTGCAATTAGTAATACCTTGGGATGTGAAATTTCATTGTTACAATTAATGAAAGAGGAAAATCTGCAAGATGTTGGGAAGGTATTGTTAAGAAAGTTAAAAGTACCATTTGAAAGTAATGAGTCTTTGGTCCTTGATTCTGACAATGATACCGCTGAACAGTCAAATGCAGAGGTTCCCATGATTGAAGATGCTTCAAAGAAAGAAGTGGAATAAAGAGAGACAATGGCGCTTATTATTCCAGATGAGATAGAGGAAGATTGGGCATGTAAAGTGTACAACATTGTCGACTGGCACACGGCTACGCTGGTCGATATGTTACAACATCGTGCCAAAGTATCACCGACCATGGTCTTATATACTTTGCTAGATGCTGATTGTAATTCGGTTGATCATTTGACGAGTTCCCAGTTGGATGATCGCGCCGCAACCATTGCGGCGGGGTTACATCATTTTGGCAAAGTAGGGGATCGGGTCCTGTTGCTATGTGATAATGATTTAAATTATATCTCTGCATTTTTTGGGTGTATTTATGCCGGTATGATCCCTGCCTCTGGGGTGCATATTGATGTAATGCGTAGTGATGAACGTTTTGAAATGGTGGCCAATGATGCGCAACCTAGGCTGATTATTGGGCCACGTAAAATATTGGCTGATTATAAATCAGAGCATAAAAATTTAAATTGTAAACCTGTATGGGTCCCTTTGGAGGTCTTATTAAATGCCAAAGATAAGGTTGCAATTAAAGGAGAGAATCAAGGGGTTGCCTTTATACAATATACGTCTGGTACAACTAAAAATACGCGAGGTATTGAACTTACGCATCGAAATCTTATCTTTAATTTACGCCATCAAGCCAAAAGCTATGAATATTTGGACGAGGAATATAGTGGTTTAAGTTGGTTGCCTTTGGCGCATGATATGGGATTGATTGGGTGCGTATTGTTGGCCATTGGATGTGGTGGTCGTTGTATATTATTGCCACCTAAATATTTTATTGAAAAGCCTATTCGTTGGCTTAAAGCAATGTCGCGATATAAAACAAGTATGTCTGGTGGTCCTACTTTTGCTTATAATCTATGTGTAAGAGAGGTGACAGAGGAAGATATGCAGGAACTGGATCTATCCAACTGGGAAATAGCTTTAAACGGTGCTGATACGGCGCAAGCTGATATTATGAAACGATTTTGTAAGAAATTCGCCCCTGCTGGATTTAAAGCACGCCATTTGGTTTTTGGATATGGTTTAGCCGAGGCCACGCTGACTGTCACTAGAACGCAAAGACGTGTTTCTCCTAAATTTAGAAGCTTTTCACGTAATGCGTTAATGGCAGGATTTGCCTGGCCCAGCACTAACAAATTTGATCGTAGAGAGCTGATTTCTTGTGGTTCTTCTTTGGAGGATCAATCGGTTAAGATCGTTGATCCAGAAACGCATACTGTCTTACGTAACGGTCGTGTGGGAGAAATTTGGATTTCTGGTCCCAGTATTGCCAAAGGATATTTTAACCGTCCCGAAGAAACAGAGGAAGTTTTTCATGCAAAAATTAAAGGGGAAGATAGAGATTATTTACGGACAGGGGATTTGGGCTTTTTATTAAGCGACAACTTGTTCTTCTCGGGCAGAATGAGTAATGTTATTGTATTACGCGGAAAAACATATGATCCCGATGATGTCAGCGGTGCATTGGAAGCAGCATGTTCAGATATTCGCCCCAATGCGACAGCGTTCTTTTTAAGTGATCCAGAGGATATAACCTCTATTACTGTTATTATCGAATTAATAAAAAAGCCTCAAGATAGCTACGACTCAATTGCTGAATTAGTATACGAATTAATTACGAAAACTTATGACATTTGGCCTCGTATGATTGTTTTGACACGGCCGGGGGGGGTTTTAAAAACCCCCAGTGGTAAAGCGCAGATTGCAAGGACCCGTAAAGCTTTGCATGAAGATGCTCTGCCAATTATTCAAAAATTTTATTATGACGTTCCTGATCTGCCACCCCCTTTATCACGTGAGGAGGCCTTAGTGGAGGTTGAGCGCTGGATAGCCCAAGAGACCAAAGATTGGGATGAAGATGTCAAAGAGCTAACACGTGAAAAATTAGTAAATAGAGAAATGGATTCAGAACTTTTGTTAAATCTAAGACGTGATTTTGAACATCATTTCCATATTCAGATTGACCCATCTGAATTTATGGTTGCATGCCAAACCTATAACGATTTGTGCCAATTGCTGGCGGGTCAAATTAGTGCGCATTCTTAATGAATGATAACTACTTAACGCAAATAAACTAAGAAGAGTGGTATAATGAGTGAAGATCATAAATTAAAAGTCGAAGGCTTTGATCGAATTAAGTTAAAAACACGTGAAGATGCGCAGGAAAACAGCTCAACGGTTGTTGAGCAATCTGACCAATCAAAAATGGGTGATAGTTCGCCACCAGTCAATACTGGTTCTGTCGTTGAGGGAACCAGCAAAGTTATAGAGCAGTTGGCACAACAATTTTCGCCACAATTTGGTGGCGATGATACTGCAAAACAACCACAAATAACCAGTACGGGTTCAGAAAACCAAGAAGGTGGCGCGCAAAAAAACGATGCCGCTAATAATGCCCCAAGAAGTTTGGTTAATCCACCAGCACTTCCGACGCAAGTTGCAGATTACGGTATTCATTTCGATTTTAACTTTGCCATGCGTGTATCTGTACCAAAACCTGCCGAAGGTGAGGGATGGCGCGTCCAATTTTTTGATCAAGATACCTCTGTAATTTTATTGGATCAGCCTTGTTTTGATATGGGGCATGCCGCGACTTCCAAGCATCATTTTTTAAGAGGCAAGATTGTTGTTTCTAAAATCCTTAAAAATGGTACACAACAAGAAGTCTTGGCCCATGAATATAATGCAACTGGTAAAGAGGTTCTTATTGTGTTCCCGGTGGGATCTTTAGGGGATTCCTTAGGATGGATGCCTTATGCAGAAAGATTTCGTAAAAAGCATAATTGCAAATTAACGGTTGCTATCGGTGCACCACTGGTGGAATTGTTTGAGAAATCTTATCCAGATGTTACTTTCATTAACTCTGAAGATTTTGCCAAACAACCCCAAAGTGAAAAAGAAAAGTTTTACGCATCATACTACATAGGACTTTTTTTCGATGATGAAGATAATCATTGGCAACCCCATGATTTTAGACAGGTTGGCTTGCATCGTACGGCTGGATATATTTTGGGTGTTGATCCAACAGAGGAACCTCCTAAATTAACATATAGCGAAGATACCAGACCCATTGAAGAACCGTATGTCGTTATCGCAACGCAGGCATCAACGCAGTGTAAATATTGGAATAACCCTTACGGATGGCATAAGGTTATCGAGTTTTTGAAATCTGTTGGATATCGCGTCATCTGTATTGACAAAGAAATGGTCTATGGTCGTGATTTGGTTTGGAACCATATGCCACATGGTGCCGAAGATCAAACGGGTGCGCGGTCTTTGACCGAGCGGGCGCGTTGGTTAAGGCATGCTGAGTTTTTCATTGGTTTATCTTCTGGGCTTGCGTGGCTTGCGTGGGGGGCTGGAATCCCTGTCGTTATCATTTCTGGTTTTACCCATCCTTCAACAGAATTCAACACACCCTATCGTGTGTTTAGTACTCATGTATGTAATGGATGTTGGAATGATATTCGTCATAAATTTGATCATCAGAATTTCCTTTTTTGTCCAAGGCATCGTGATACACCACGCCAATTTGAATGCACAAAAGGCATATCTCACCAGCATGTGATTGATACAATTTTAAAGATTCCGGGGTGTCGTAAAGAGCCGATAACTACGGCTTAGATGTTAGGTGAAAAAGCATTCAATTTATACGAGTTGAATGCTTTTTTTTAGATTATATTTTGGAAAGACAGACCATATAATTTATTTTGATGTTCGAGGTTGTTTTCCAACCGTTTGGATACATGGTCAGGCCTGCGATATCGGTAACGCGTAATCCCGCCTGATTTGCCATGTTGCCTAACTCTGATGGGGTGATGAATTGTTTCCAGTTATGGGTTCCGATTGGCAATTTACGGGTTAAATACTCTGCTGCAACTTTTGCAAATAAAAAGGAGTGAATATTGCGATTAATAGTGGAAAGAAATAGCTTGCCATCGGGTGTCAATAATTTAGCAAGGTTTAAAATAAATTCCTGAGGGTCACTAACATGTTCCAATAATTCAAGAGCAGTAATGATAGAAAATTGTTTTTGCTCTTCAACAAGCGCTTCAACACTGCCGACCCGATACGTAACATGTCCACTATTAGGGGGCAGCGGAACCGTTTTTAAGTGATTTTCAGCAGCGGCGATTACCTCTTGCCCAGCATCGACCCCTAAGACATCGTATCCCAAAGCTGCCATGGCCTCGCTGGCAAGTCCTGCACCGCAACCAATATCTAAAATCGGTAAAGAAGGATGTGGGTTCGAGTATTTTTTTATCAAGGAATGAATCCACTCAATTCGCAGGGCATTCATTTCATGTAAGGCACTCATCGGACCTTCACGATTCCACCATTGATCTGCTAAAGTATTAAAATGATTAATTTCATTTTCAATGATAGAATTCTTTTGATTGTGTGGATTAGGTGTAGTAACGGTGGACATGGCTAAAACGTCTTTCACAGGATGGTCATATGAATATACGAGATTACGTATTAAAAATATAGGTGATTATTTGATTCTAAATCATAACTAGGTTAAGTATTTCATTCACAGTTATTTTTAATTTAAATAAATAAAATTTATCTTTTCATTATGTAAAGTGTGATAATGAAATTAATCGTTGCGGAGTTTATTATTTATGCCTCATAGTGTTCCTCGAATAGTGATGAAATTTGGCGGTACGTCTGTTGCTGATTTGGATCGAATCCGCAAGGTTGCACAAACAGTAAAAAAACAGGTTGAGGCAGGATGTGAAGTTACCGTCGTTGTTTCTGCAATGTCTGGGGTTACTAACCAATTGGTTGGATATTGTGAGGCATTAAATCCATTGTTTGATCCTTGCGAGTATGATTCCATCGTCGCCACGGGTGAACAAGTAACCAGTGGATTGTTGGCCATTGCATTACAAACATTGGGTGTGCCGTCGCGATCATGGGCGGGATGGCAGATCCCTTTCATTACTGATGACGCACATAGCAAGGCTAGAATTAAGAATATTGATCCCTCTGGGTTAATACAGTGTATGCAATCAGGGATTGTTCCCGTGGTTGCAGGTTTCCAAGGGGTGGATGAACAAGGTCGCGTTGCAACGCTTGGGCGGGGGGGGTCTGATACCTCGGCGGTGGCATTGGCTGCCAGTATGAACGCAACACGTTGTGATATTTATACGGATGTTGATGGGATTTATACCACAGATCCAAGGATTGTTAAAAAAGCAAAGCGTATTAAAGCCATTGCTTACGAAGAGATGTTGGAACTAGCCTCCGTTGGTGCAAAAGTTTTGCAGACACGTAGCGTTGAATTAGCCATGAAAGAGCAAGTCAGGGTACAAGTTTTATCCAGTTTTGACGATAATGCCGCCCCTATGGAAAATTCGTTGCCTGGTTCTTTGGTTGTTAGTGAGGAAGAGATTTTGGAAAAAGAACAAGTTACTGGTATTGCATATTCATTAAATGAAGCTAAGATTGTTGTAAAAGGTATTCCTGATCATCCAGGAATAGCAGCATCAATATTTGAGCCATTGGCCCGTGAAAATGTAAATGTTGATATGATTGTGCAAAGTAGTGGTAGTAATCAAAGAACGGATATGACGTTTACCGTTCCAAAAACAGATTTATTGAATGTTCAGCATTTGTTAGAACGTGAAAAAGATAAAATTGGATATGCCGAATTATTGACTGACGATGATGTGGTTAAAATTAGCGTGGTTGGTATTGGTATGCGATCTCATACGGGGGTTGCAAATACGATGTTTAAAACACTGTCTGAACGCTCGATTAATGTTCAAGTTATTTCGACCAGTGAAATAAAAGTTTCAGTCCTTGTTGCTGCGGAATATGTTGAACTTGCGGTACGTGCTTTGCACACAGCTTATGGATTGGATGCTAAATAATGTCTGATCATTCTATAGTATTCGATCAAGAGGCTTTGCGTGAATTCACTTGTATGTGTCAGCGAGGCAGCGATTTTCTAGGCAGCAAGCACGCCATTCTTGGTGGGGCAATGTCTTGGGTCAGCGACCGTTATTTGGTTTCTGCTATTTCAAATGCGGGTGGGTTTGGTGTTATTGCTTGTGGTGCAATGGAACCGTCGATGCTTGACGATGAGATTATTGCCACTCAGAAATTAACAGACAAACCATTTGGGGTAAATTTGATTACAATGCATCCCAAGCTTGATGAATTAATTCAAGTTTGCTTACGTAATCAGGTAAAGCATATCGTTTTGGCTGGTGGGGTTCCTTCTAGTGCAGCGATCAAGCAAATCAAAGATGGTGGCGCACAAGTCGTCGCTTTTGCCCCAGCAGCGGTATTGGCCAAACGATTAATTAAAATGGGTGCTGATGCGTTGATTATTGAAGGGGCAGAGGCCGGTGGTCATATCGGCCCAGTATCTTTGACAGTATTAGCCCAAGAAATTTTACCCTTTATCCGAGATGTGCCAGTTTTTGTTGCTGGTGGGATTGGACGTGGCGATGCCATTCTTTCTTATTTGGAGATGGGGGCATCTGGTGCGCAATTGGGAACAATTTTTGCTGCATCTAAGGAAAGTCGTGCGCACGACAACTTTAAAAAAGCGTTTATTCATGCCGCAGCACGAGATGCAATTGCCTCAGTACAAATTGACGATAGTTTTCCTGTTATTCCCGTTAGGGCGCTAGCAAATAAAGCAACAAAAGCCTTTATGAAGCATCAGGCAGAAGTTATCCAAAAATATCAACGTCAGGAAATGACAAAAGAAGATGCACAGCTAGATATCGAGCATTTTTGGGCCGGAGCTTTACGCCGGGCGGTAAAAGATGGTGATGTTGAAAATGGGTCTGTTATGGCTGGACAATCTGTAGGTATGGTGAAAGAAATTTTACCAGTTGCTGAAATTATTCAAACACTTGTTAAGCAAGCTGTCGATGCTTTGGTTGCAAGACGTAAACGTGTGGATCATTAATATTATAGCGGAATAGGTTGAAAAAGAAGCATGACTAATGCAACTCAATTGCCCTCTGATAAATATGGTAGCTCTGTTGGGGATACGCTTCGTCATAACAGAGAGCAGCTTGGGTTAAGCCTTGAAGAAGTATCACAAAGGCTACGCATTCGTCTTGTTTTTTTACAAGCGCTTGAAGATGGGCGTATTGATCAATTGCCTGGTATTGCTTATGCATCTGGTTTCTTGCGCGCTTACGCAGAGTTATTAAAATTAGATAGCGATGTGCTGGTAACGCGTTTTCGTCATGAACATCAAGGAAGCCAAGAAAAACCTAAATTAATGTTCCCAGCTCCTGTTCCTCACAGTGGGGTTCCCGCGGGGGTTATGGTTTTTTTTAGTATTTTGATTGTTATTGGTGCTTATATTGGATGGTATAAAATAACTGATCATCATAAAGTACCAGCCGAAACAATACCAGATGCTTCAAAAGTAATGCATGACGGTCAACAAAATACCGATATTCATAAAATGTCCCCTCAAATCGCATCTGTTATGCCTTCAGAACATCCTGCGCCACTTCCTAAAGAAATGCAGCAGGGCAATGAAAATATACCACCCTCACAAGTAACTTCGCCTGCTCAACCTCCTTCACAAGCCCAGTTGCCAACAGCTGGGATACCTGATTGGGGAAAAGAGACCAAAGAAAATCCAAATACAGAAAAGACTGAGCCAAAACAACAACCTGACAATGCAAAGCAGGAAAAAGATCAGAAAGTATTTATTATTGCGCATTCATCTAGTTGGTTATTGGTTAAGGACAAGTTGGGGCATGTTTTATATCAAAATACTTTAAAGGCTGGAGAGCGTTGGGAATTACCACAAGATCAACCCGAAGTAATTATGACGATTGGTAACCCCAGTGGGATTATTGTTGAAAAAGGTGATAAGCAGTCTGCACCGCTAGGGAAAAAAGGGAAAAGCCTACGGCGTTTTGTGCTGAATGCGAAGCGTTTGGAGAAGTTACTTTCTGTTTCTGAAGCGCCAGGAGGTGCAAATTCTACAGATACGCAAAGCAAAGTGATATCGCCACCAGTTGTAAAAACCAATAGGCTTAAACCTGCGTTGATTAAGCCCAAACACAAAGAAATGTCCGCAGATGATTTAAATGCAAAACAGTTAAATCGATAAACATATTTTGTATTATGAATTGCACGTTGAAGATTGAAAGACTAAATAAATAGAAAATATAAGCAAAGAAAAGATGAGTTCCTTAGATTTAAAAATCTGATTTTTGCTTTATTATTGAGATTTCGGAGAGAAAAGTTAAATGAGCTTACGTCCATATCAGCATATTGAACGCAACAAAACGCGTCAAATTCATGTTGGTTCGGTTCCTGTTGGGGGCGGTGCCCCAATCAGTGTACAGACCATGACCAATACATTGACCAGTGATGCCAAGGCAACCATTGATCAAATCAAACGCGCTGAAAAAGTGGGCGTGGATATTGTGCGTGTTTCTTGCCCTGATGAAGAAAGCACTGCCGCATTAAAAGAGATCGTCCAAAATGTGAATGTTCCCATTGTTGCTGATATTCATTTTCATTATAAAAGGGCTATCGAAGCTGCAAAAGCTGGCGCTGCATGCTTGCGCATCAACCCAGGTAATATCGGCAGTGCTGAGCGGGTGCGCGAAGTAATCAAAGCCGCCAAGGACTATAATTGCTCTATGCGTATTGGGGTGAATGCGGGTTCTTTGGAAAAGCATTTGCTAGAAAAATATGGTGAACCTAATCCTGATGCCTTGGTTGAAAGTGCTTTAGAACACGCAAAGATTTTAGAAGACAATGACTTTCGTGAATTTAAAATCAGTGTAAAAGCATCTGACGTTTTTTTGGCTGTTGAATCTTATCGCTTATTATCCGAAGCCTGTGATTATCCATTACATATTGGTATTACCGAGGCTGGGGGTAAACGTGCGGGAACAGTAAAATCTTCGATTGGTCTTGGTTCGTTATTATGGGCTGGTATTGGTGATACAATGCGGGTATCTTTGTCAGCAGAACCAGAGGAAGAGGTCGCCGTTGGTTGGGACATTTTAAAAAGCCTTGGCTTACGTCATCGTGGGGTTAAAGTTATTTCTTGTCCATCTTGTGCCCGTCAAGGATTCCAGGTCATTCCAACGGTTGCAGCGCTTGAAGAGCGTTTGGCACATATTGAAACCCCGTTAACTTTGTCCGTTATTGGATGTGTGGTTAATGGTCCTGGTGAAGCAACCATGACTGATGTTGGGGTTACAGGGGGTGGTTCTGGCCGTCATATGGTATATGTTGCGGGCAAACAAGATCATACAGTACCAGTAGAGGACATGATTGATCACATCGTTGATTTGGTCGAGAAAAAAGCCGCCGTTATTGAAGCCCAAAAAGCGGCAGAAAAAGCCGCATCTTCTAAATAATTTTAAATAGAAACAGGATAGTAAAAGCGTGAGTGTGGTAAAGCCCGTTCGTGGAACGCATGATCTGATTGGTGAAGAATCTAGACGTCATCAACATGTTATTGAAGTTGCAAAAAGAGTAACTTCTTTATATGGGTTTGAAGAATGGATTACCCCTATATTCGAAGATACAAGGGTTTTTTCCCGTTCTTTGGGGGATACATCAGATATTGTTTCCAAGGAAATGTATTGTTTTGAGGATAGGGGTGGGGATTCTTTGACCTTGCGTCCTGAAGGTACGGCGGGTATTTGTCGTGCGTTGGTGACCAATGGGTTAACACAATCTTTGCCACAAAAAGCTTTTTACGTGGGTCCAATGTTTCGATACGAACGTCCGCAAAAAGGACGTTATCGTCAATTTCATCAAATTGGTGCTGAATTGCTAGGTACCTCAACACCATTTGCTGACGCTGAAATTATCGCAATGGGGTATCATATTCTTCAGGAATTAGGGGTTGTAGACGATATAACCTTGGAATTAAATACATTGGGTGATCAGGCCAGTCGTAAGGCATGGCGCGAGGCATTGATTGCATATTTTAAAAAATTCCAATCAGATTTATCAGAGGACAGTCTAAAACGTTTGGAAAAAAACCCCTTACGAATCTTGGACAGTAAAGATCCAAAAGATCGTGCTTTGTTACAAGATGCACCAGCGTTGTCACATCACATGACAGACAAAGCCAAAGGTTTTTGGGATAAATTACGCAAAGCTTTGGATCAGTTTAAAATACCATTTACGGAAAATCCATATATTGTGCGTGGAATGGATTATTATAGCCATACAGTTTTTGAATTTGTTACCACAAAATTGGGTGCCCAAGGCACGGTTTTGGGAGGCGGTCGCTACGAGGGGCTGGTTGAAGAAATGGGTGGTCCTTCGGTCCCATCGATAGGTTGGGCCGCAGGAGTTGAACGTTTGGCATTGTTGTTGGAGCAAGTTCCTTCCAAAATAAAATCCGTTGCTGTTATTCCATTTTCTGATGACGTGCATGATATGACGTTTTCTGTGTTACAAGATTTGCGGCGTCATGGAATTTATGCTGAAATTGCATATAAAGGTAATTTCCGTAAACAAATGGACAGGGCCAACAAGCAAGAGTCCGTAATGGCAGTGTTGATTGGTGAAAACGAAGCACAAAAACAAGTTGTGCAAGTTAAAGATTTAACTTCGAGTGAACAAAGCGAGGTCGCAGTGACTGATCTTGTTGCTCATCTAAAAATGAAAATGGCGAAATAATCAATGTCTTCCGAAGAATTTTCTGCAAGTTTAAATGATCGTCTGGATAAAATTGTTGCAAGATCAGAAGAGTTGCAACATTTATTATCAACAGAAATCTCGGGGGACGAATTTATCGAGGCCTCGCGTGAATATGCCGACTTAACATCCTTGGTGGAATTGGTACATGGTCTGCGAAACGCAGAGGAAGAGGCTAAAGCTGCTGAAGAA
Source organism: Commensalibacter oyaizuii (assembly GCF_029953265.1). Taxonomy (NCBI): domain Bacteria; kingdom Pseudomonadati; phylum Pseudomonadota; class Alphaproteobacteria; order Acetobacterales; family Acetobacteraceae; genus Commensalibacter; species Commensalibacter oyaizuii. The sequence goes on along the minus strand of NZ_JASBAO010000001.1, from coordinate 1,203,408 downwards.
ATGTTACAAGATCCTGAAATGAAGGATTTGGCAGAGGCCGAGTTGGAGGCATTAAATGAAAAGTTGCCTGCATTAAGACATCAAATTCGGTTGGCGATGTTGCCAAAAGATAAGGCCGATGCAGGGAGTGCTATTTTAGAAATTCGCCCTGCAGCAGGTGGTGATGAAGCTGGATTATTCGCCGCCGAGTTATTTGGGGCGTATCAACGCTATTCCGATGCAAAAGGCTGGCGTTTTGAGGTCATGGAATATGATGATACTGGCGTTGGTGGAATAAAAGGAGCGATGGCTTCTATTTCCGGTACCAATGTGTTTGCCCGAATGAAATATGAATCTGGGGTGCATCGGGTGCAACGTGTCCCTGCAACGGAAAGTCAGGGGCGTATTCATACCTCTACTGTGACGGTTGCCGTCTTGCCAGAAGCCGAAGATGTTGACGTTGAGATTGATGAAAAAGATTTACGGATTGATGTCTATCGTGCCTCTGGTGCGGGGGGGCAGCACGTGAATAAGACAGAAAGTGCCGTGCGTATCACCCACATACCATCAGGCGTTGTAGTTGCAATGCAAGAGGAAAAGAGCCAGCACAAGAATAAAGCCAAAGCAATGAAAATTTTACGTGCGCGTTTATACGAACAACAACGTGCCGCAGCCCATGCCGATCGTGCAGAAAATCGTCGTTCTCAAGTGGGGACAGGGGATCGTTCAGAACGTATTCGTACGTACAATTTCCCACAAGGGCGGGTTACCGATCATCGAATTAACCTGACTTTACACAAAATAGATCGTATTATGCTGGGCGAATTTGATGAAATTGTTGATAGTTTGGCACAGGAAGAACAATCTAGGTTGTTGGCCGCCGAAGAAGCGATGTAGAGTTTATTAAGAAGTTGGAATGTAAACCGTTAAGGGTAAATAGGTTCTAGACCGAATGACATATTGATATAGAGGTCTATGTATAGAGGGTAGTTTATTTTTTACGTTAATCATTAATTGTAGAATATAAAATCGCTTATCTGCAGTTTATAATCTGTTGATTGAATGTATTTGTTGTAAACAAATATGATAGGTTTAATAATGGGATATGAAACATTTATCTATACATTATGAGTTTTGAATTAATGATCTTATGAAGAGTTATTAAAGTTCTAATTAATGCAGGATGCGAAAATTCCTCTAGGATTACTAATCCAAGAAGGGGAGCAGATATTACAAACAGCGGGCATTGAAGATCCTAGGAGAGAGGCACAATTATTAATTGCGGCTGCTTTGAAAAAAAATATGACTGAATTCTTCTTAATGGATAGGAATGGTCTCGTTGATTGCGTGCAGTGCCGTCAATTCTTTGCCCGACGGGCAAAGCGTGAACCTTTTGCATATATTTTACAAGAACAAGGATTTTGGAGTTTGGATTTAGCCGTATCTCCTGCAACCCTGATCCCCAGAGCGGATAGTGAGGCCTTGATTGAGGCTTTGCTGAAATTTCTTCCAAAACGAGACGAAAGATATCAATTTCTAGATTTAGGAACAGGAACAGGGTGCTTATTATTGGCTGCTTTGTCCGAGTATCCTAATGCTTTTGGAATTGGTATTGATAAAGTTTTGGATGCAGTTATTTTGGCGCAACGAAATGCGCAATATTGTCATCTGAATCAACGAGCTGCGTTTCTTAATGGACATTGGGCCGATGCATTAAAAGGGCGATTTGATGTAATTTTGTCCAATCCTCCTTATATTCGACAAAAAGAGCTATTAAAGTTGATGCCAGAGGTAAAAGAATATGAACCAATGTCGGCATTGGATGGTGGTGGTGATGGACTAGAGGCCTATCGTTATATTTGTAATCAGGCAGTTGATTTATTGTCAGAGAACGGTATATTAATATTTGAATTAGGCATAGAACAAGACCAAGAGGTCAGTGCTATTGCTGTATCAAAGGGATTATCTGTTGTTCAAATACAACAAGACCTAAATGGTTGCATTAGAGCCCTTGTTTTATCACGAGGCAGAATATAATAAGGAGATATCGATTTATTGTTAAATAAATCGTAAAATAATAAAACAGTAATGGTGAACATATACTGTTTTAGTAATCTGATGGATTTTCTCATAAAAGTAAGAAACCAGATTAGTTTTATATTTTTAAACGCTTCATATTTTTAGTAAATTACAATAGCGACCGTTCAGGATTTAAAATTTCTGGAATAATGCTATTGCGAATAGGAAAGCACAGCAACAGCTTATGAATACAAAACGTATGCGCAGCCGTTATCACAGATCGGGTAATGGTGGTTCTCGTCATCAAAATGGACAAGTATCGTTTAATCGAAATCATGTTTTTGACAGTAATGGGCCTGATGTACGTCTGCGTGGGACTGCTCAACAACTTCATGAAAAATATTTGCAACATGGTCGTGATGCCTTAAGTTCTGGGGATCGGGTTGCTGCTGAAAGTTTTTTTCAGTATGCAGAACATTATTCGCGTATTTTAAATATGATGAATCAATCTGCCCAACAACGCCATCGTTCTTCTCAGCCGTCGAATAATAATCCCAATTATGTAGAAAATACGTCTGATGCGGTGAGAGATTCGCAACCTGAAGATAATAATGAAGTGGCAACACCAGAAGTAAAGGTGGAGCCAGAAGTTACAGAGCAGCCTGAAGTTGTAGTTGCTGCACAGCAGGATGAAGTGCAAAAGCCTGCCCCAGTTCGTCCAGCACGTCGTGGTCGTCCAGCACGTTCAACGACTGTGAAGAAAAAAGAGCCAGAAGAAAATAAATAAAATAAATGAAAAGACGAGTATTAATACTTGACTTTCTATTCGAAATAAGAGTAATAAGGCTCGTCTTTGATGATTTAAGGCGGCGTAGCTCAGTGGTAGAGCAGGGGAATCATAATCCCTTGGTCGGTGGTTCAAATCCGCCCGTCGCTACCATTATTTATAATAATGGCCAGTTCAGTGTAAACAAACAAATCAAGATAATTTATAAATAAAATTTTTCTTCATTCTATATCCAGAATGCAAATCTATCTACAAATTGTAGATGTAATAATCTTATTCTTGAAAAAACTTAAAAATATTCATGCAACATTATTGTGGTATAATGTTGCAGGTGGCTATTTACCTTATGCTAGAATGCAGCTTGAAAGCGTGCTGCTACAGCGTCCATATTTCTTCCTCTAGTATTTAAAGGATTATTGGGGGTTGATGTCGCCATAACATGATCGTAATTCAATGAAACACGGAAATGTGGGCTTGGATACCAGTTGACACCACCCGTCCAAACGGTTTGTTGGCCACCGTGGACACCGTCTTCTGCGTATTTATGGCTGTTTAGATTTAGAACACTCCAACGGCCAGAGACCTCTAAAGCTCCCCAATGATTTTGTTTGGGATCAAAGTCATACTCGACACCTGGTGCCCTGAAAGCCGCAGAACGAATATCATAACTTCTTGGTTTTCCAAATATGGTATAAGCAAGAGATGCATAATATCCATCAAAATTTAAATTACGTGCGTTGTCTGAACGATTAATACCTAATTTGATATATTCTGCTTTTGCTAAGAATCGTTTCCAACGAAAAGCAAGTTCAGGCCCTGCCTCCCAAACATTACTAACGTTATCTAAGGCACCTGTTCTGACAAGGGTTTCTTGAGTTAATCTAAATCCAGGAGAGCCAGAAAAATTATATTGTTTTCCATTATTGGTTTGTGCCACGTTAAACGCGCTGGATGCTGAAGCACCTAGATGGATATCTACATTTTTGTTAGTAAATGGCCGACCTGCAAGTCGTAAGATACCGCCAGTTTGATCTTTAATAATGTTAGGATTATCCCTGGTAGAAGAATATGTATGACCTGTGAAATACGCACCGACATACCAACGTTTTCCATAGGTGACCCCACCGATACTAAATCGTGAGTCACCAGCAGCAATGCCACGGGCCAATTCTACAACAGCAGGACGTTCCATTAATGAGCCTTCGTTAGAGCTTTCTGCCCCTTCTAAGGTTACGCGCGGTTCAAAAAAACCAAAGGTAAAGATTGTATTTTTAAGCCCTCCGTACTGCATGTTGGCTTCATAAAGTCCTGCACTGCCATTAGCAAAATCAGGGGTAATGTTTACTGCGTAATTTGTATATCGGAAGGTAAAGGGAATGCGAGCACGACGCAAATTCTCTCTGAATTGTGAAAAACGCCCTTTTTCTTCGCCTCTTCTGTTCCCAGAGTTTATGTAGCTACCAATATCTTCTTGTAGCGCAAGCCCGATTGAAAAGCTGTAACGACCGTCATCAGTTGCAATGGTTGGACGCCCTCCAGGAAAACCGATACGCAGTCCACCCACATATATTGTTTCATCATGTGCCGTTGCTGCCGAGAAAAGTGGCATATTGGGTGACCAGAAAGATGCCCCTCGATCTGGAGGGGGCAGTCCATTCCCGTGCAACATATCTAAAACGGTTTTTTGATTTTTCTTAGCCTCGTCTGATTGTTGTGAAACATCAATTAGTTTAGGATCTGGCTGTGATGGTTCCGCCATTGAGTTGGCAGATGCATAACGTGGTGCTGAGTTTTGTGGTTCTGCAACAGTATTTGGATTTTCACGTTGCACTGTCATTGTTCCTGAACGACCACGGCGCTTTGTTGTTTTAGTGGTAGATGCAGTCGCTTTGTTTTTCTGCGCTTTTAAGGTTGTTACCTCACGTTTTAATGAAGCAATTTGTTTATTCATTTCTATCATTTGTTGATTAAGCGCTTTTAAAGTATCCTCCTGGCTTGTGCTGGCGTTAGCGGAGGTTAAAAGAATGGATTCTGTACTAATAATTGTCGTCAATAAAAGAAATAATTGAAATTTTTTCTGCAGTGCCATGTGAAAACCCTAATGTAATAGTCGTTAGGGTTTTATTAAGATATTTCGATTTTTTAAGGGTTGCATTTATATAATAACTTTGTGAAGTTTATATGACATAATTTGTCAAATAGTGCTTTTTTTTCATAAAAGCTTCATACCGTTTTTTTATTTTTTTTTGGTAAAGTTCCTAAAGAATATATCCACGAGATTTAGGAAATAGAATGTCTTACTTTAATAATAAAAAAAATCAGGTAGTTTCTCTTTTTGGGCTTTCTTTTGCGTTGTTTGCGTTTGCGTCACCCTTTGTGTATGCGCAAGAAATTCAAACAATTACAGGGGTTGGATCCAGTTTCGCAGCTCCTTTATATCAAAATTGGGCAGCTAGTTCGATTAAAGAGACAGCTATTAAAGTAAATTATCAGCCCTTGGGATCTAGTGCAGGGCAAAATCAAATTATAGCAAAAACTGTTAATTTTGGTGCGCTAGATATGCCAACCTCTGTAGAGCAACTAACAGAAAATAATTTAGTGCAATTTCCTACAGCGATGGGTGGGGTTGCCGTGGTTGTAAACCTTCCAGGCATTAAAGAGCATCAATTAAAATTAACGGGTGAGATTATTGCCGATATCTATAGCGGTAAAATTACTAAATGGAATGATCCCAGAATCGTTGCGCTAAACAAGGAATTGCAATTACCTGCTATTGATATTGCCCAAATCTATCGTGCTGATGGTTCTGGAACAACAAAGGTATTTACGTCCTATCTGGTAAAACAATCAGATGATTGGAAAAAAACTTACGGCTCTAATACTTCGATTGCCTGGCCAGTGGGAATGGGCGCACGTGGGAACGCGTCTGTTGCATCAATGGTTAAGAATATTTCAGGTGGTATTGGGTATGTTGAATATGCTTATGCCTTACAAAATCATTTAAATACTGCACAGCTAAAGAATGTTGCTGGTGACTTTGTAACTATTTCAGAAGGGACAATTCAGGCAGCAGCAAAAGCAGCGGATTGGTTGCATGCTAAAAATTATGATGTTGATTTAATCGATACCAAGGGTGAAGATGCCTGGCCGATTGTTTCAGCGACTTATATTTTGGTTCCAGCTTATAATCATAAATCACAAGACGTAACGAAATTCTTTAAATGGGCATTTACTAAAGGGGACGCAATTGCAACCAAATTACATTATATTCCTTTGCCGATCGTGGTAAAAGAAAAAATCGAAAAAACTTGGGAATATGCAGGCATTGCTGCTGGTTCGTCACAAATCAAAAAGATCAAATGATGCCGTTAAAAAAATCTAACCATCGTTCAGAAAAAAAAATCATACCATTGTTTTTCTCAGGAATGACTTGGTTTAGCAGTGTTCTTATTTTATTGATTTTTCTAGGGTTAATTTTAGAATTATTTGGACAGGGGCAACTTGCTTTTTCAACTTTTGGTTTTGATTTTTTAACAAATGAAGTGTGGAATCCCGTAACCAAGCAATTTAGTGCTAGGGCTGCGTTAATTGGAACATTGGTATCGTCTTTTATTGGGGTAATGATTGCATTACCCGTTTCTTTTGGGTGTGCCTATTGTTTAAGTGAAATATTACCCAAAAAAGTTGCGAAATATATTACTGCGGCAACACAACTTCTGGCTGCGATACCATCAATCATCTTTGGGATGTGGGGTTTTTTTGTTGTGGTGCCAGGAATGGCAAATTATGTTCAGCCGTTTTTAAAATGGATATTTGGAGACGTACCTTTTTTGCAATTATTGTTTTCTGGCGGGACTTTTGGAATTGGGATCTTAACAGCAGGGATTATTCTAGCGGTCATGATTACCCCTTTTATTACTGCGGTTATGCAAGAAGCATTCAGTAATACCCCTGCCATGTTAAAAGAAAGTGCCTATAGCCTAGGTGCAACACGATGGGAAGTAATGCATCATGTAACACTGCCATGGGTACAAAAAGTAGTGGTTGGTGGTGTGGTATTAGGATGGGGCCGTGCATTGGGGGAAACGATGGCAGTTACCTTTGTTATTGGAAACGCACACCATGCGGGTTGGTCTTTGTTTATGCCCAGCAATACAATCGCGTCATTAATTGCATTGGAATTTCCAGAAAGTGCTGCGGGCAGTTTGAAAATGTCTTCTTTGATGGCATTGGGGTCTGTATTGATGTTGATATCATTCATTGTACTTTTTTGTTCGCAATTTTTATTAAGACAAGTTTTTAAAACACGATAAGGGATGTGATGAATACTCGATCCAAAAAGGGATTAAAGGTTACGCATAATCATCATATGACTTGGCGATTTATTAAAAATCGTCTGATTACAGTTTTTGCGTTTGGCACAATATCGATAATGATTTGTATTTTGCTTTCAATTTTAGCATCATTATTAATTAACGGTATTTCAGGACTGACGTTTTTTACGTTAACGCATATGACAGCCCCCCAAGGCATGGATGGGGGATTATTAAACCCGATTCTAGGCAGTGCGATCCAAGTTGGATTGGCCACAATAATGGCAGTTCCAGTAGGCGTTATGGCGGGGATTTTTTTGGCAGAACATGGCAGAAAAAAAATAAGTCAGATTATTCGCTTTACTGCTGATATTATGATGTCAGTTCCTTCTATTTTAATAGGCTTATTTGTTTATATTATATTGGTTATGACGACGGGTTATTCTGCATTTGCTGGGGCATGTTCTTTGGCTATTTTAGCGTTACCAGTAATTGCAAGAACAACCGAGGAATCCCTAAATATAATTCCCCCTGCGATTCACGAGGCTGGATATGCTTTGGGTGCTCCAAAATGGAAGGTAATGTTGTGGGTTTGTTTACCCGCGGCAAGGGGGGGGATTTTTACTGGAATTTTATTGGCTATATCCCGTATTGCGGGGGAAACAGCCCCATTATTATTTACCTCTTTGGGAAATTCAGATTGGAGTTGGGATATCTTCAAACCTATGGCTAGTCTGCCACTAACTATTTATCAATATGCTGACTCTGCGGACGACACATGGATCAAGCTGTCATGGACTGCAGCTTTGCTTATTACCGTATTTGTTTTATGTTTAAATTTAATTACCCGAATGTATGTTGATAGTCGTCGGAAAAGGGATCAATAATAATGCTGACTGATCATGTGGCAATTTCTGTTAAACAAGTTGATTTTTACTATGGTGCCTATCATGCATTAAGAAACATTAACTTTGATATTGTTTCTAAAAAAGTTACGGCAATGATTGGCCCTTCTGGATGTGGAAAATCAACGTTGCTGCGTATTTTAAATCGAATGTATGATCTTTATCCCAATCAACATGCAACTGGGGAAGTACTGTTTGACGGGACCAATATCTTGGAAAAAGATATTGATTTAAATATTTTACGATCCCGTATTGGGATGGTGTTTCAAAAGCCAACGCCATTTACTATGTCTATTTATGAAAATATTGCCTTTGGTATTAAATTATATGAACGTCCATCTTCGGCTCGAATAAAAGAAAAAATAGAAAAAGTTTTACGTCAAGTTGCGTTGTGGGATGAAGTTAAAGATCGTTTACACAGTTCTGCATTAAGCTTGTCAGGAGGGCAACAGCAACGGCTATGTATTGCTAGGGCTTTAGCGGTTGAACCCGAAGTTATTTTACTTGATGAACCGACCTCTGCTTTGGATCCTGTCTCTACTGCAAAGATTGAAGAATTACTGGATATTTTAAAGGAAGATTATACAATAATTTTGGTAACGCATAACCTTCAACAAGCGGCTCGATGCGCTGATAAGGTTGCGTTTTTTTATGCGGGCGAGTTGGTAGAGCTAAATGATGCTGCAACGTTGTTCACCAAGCCATCACAACAAAAAACCCACGATTATATTACTGGTCGTTTTGGTTAGGAGACAGCAAATATGGTTGATAAACTTTCAGAACATACCGTAAGCCGTTATGAGCAAGAGTTAGAGCAACTGCGCAGTATGATTTTAAGAATGTTTGGCATGGTTGAAAATCATCTAACCCAAACGCTTCTTGTATTACGAGATAGGAAAATAGATACAGCGTATGAAATTGCCCTTCAGGACATAGAGATTGATGGGTACGAGCGAATGATCAGTGCTTTTTCAATTCAAATTTTAGCCCTACGGTCTCCGATGGCAATTGACTTACGTGAAATTGTTTCTTCTTTTAAAATAAGTGTCGATTTAGAAAGAATGGGGGATTTAATTTCTGGAATTTGTCGTCGCATTGTACAAGTTAAGGTAATTGACGAAGATATTTCTTTGGCGGGTATCTTAACCATGGGACGTCAGGTTCAAGAAAATTTGCGTCAGTTAGTGGTTGCCATCACATCACAAGATCAAAAAATGTTGTTGCATTTATGGAATGCGGATAACTTAATTGATGACTTATATGTTTCAGTTTTTACGGAATTAATTCAGTTTATGTCTGAAAACACACCTTATATTCCTGTTTGTTCACAATTGTTATTTATTATAAAAAATTTAGAAAGAATAGGCGATCATATTACCAATATCGTTGAAAATTACTATTATGTTCTAACAGGCGATACATTGCCTTATGACCGTATTTGTCAAATAGAGACGATAAAGGATATATCTGGATCGTGAAGGATATTGCTGCCCATATTCTGATTGTTGAAGACGATGCTTCTATAGCCTTGTTATTGCAATATAATTTGGAAAAAAAGGGGTATAAGGTCGATGTGGCTGGTACCTATGCAGAAGCTCATGGTAGAATTTCTCAATTTTCTTATTCAGCAATAATTTTGGATTGGAATTTACCAGGAGGCACAGGAATAGATTTTTGCCGTTACCTACGAAGCAAGGCAGAATATTCTTGTGTTGCGGTGATTATGTTGACAGCTAGGGCAGAAGAGGTGGATGAAATTTCTGCCTTTGACGTTGGAGTTGACGATTATATTACTAAGCCTTTTAGTATTGATACGTTACTGTTGCGGTTAAAAGCGGTATTACGTCGTTCTAAGGTACCTATTACCTCTGTAAAAGAAGAATTGCGATTTGAAGACATTGTATTAAATCCTGCAGAATATCGCGTATATAGGGGCACTCGTTTACTAAATTTGGGGCCTACTGAGTATAAATTATTAGAGTATTTTTTACGAAATCCTAAAAGAGTCTTTTCCCGCGAGGATTTACTAAATGCCATTTGGGGGGAAAATTTGAATGTTGAAATTCGTACAGTTGATGTGCATATTTTGCGGTTGAGAAAAGAATTAAACGCGGGTGGGGAGCGCGATATTATTCGTACTATTCGATCCGCAGGATATGCCCTTGATGTTCAATGAGCTTTCTTTGCATGAATGGGTTATTTTTGTCTGTGGTGGTGGTATCACTTTCTTTTTAATATGGTTACTTTCAAGAAAAGTAGCAGAAGTTGGAAAGGACACGTATGAAGAAAAACACTACTACAGGCAACAGGATTTTATCGCGGCCTTTCATGAATTGAAAAATTATATAGATCATATTGATGTTCCTATTTTTATGGTCTGTTATCAACATGTTGGTATGTCTTTGACATTGCGTAATCAGATTAAAAAGACCTTTCCTTTCTTTGCGAACACAATTGCCTATGACGCAAATCAGTATGTACATCAATATTATCAGGAAATTCTTTTGGATATTTTAAGGCATCCTGCATTTTGTCAAGCTATAGAGGCGCAACCTTTAAAAGAAATAAACGAAATTGAGATTATCTTTGAATTGCCCAAGGCCTATCATTTTAAATTAAGTTTAAATTCTTTTGATGAACATCATGTTTTATCGAATGTGGTATTGGTGACATTAATTGATCAAAGCCAATTAGTTTCTTTAAATAAAATGCGCAGTGATTTTGTTGCTCATGCCAGTCATGAATTGCGCACTCCATTAACGTCTTTGGATGGATTTATACAAACCTTACTGGGAGTTGGGGTAGAAGATCCCCAGTTGCAAAAAAAGTTTTTAGAAATTATGCAATTGCAAGTTGCGCGTATGATTCGTCTTACTAACGGGTTATTAACTTTGTCGCGTGTAGAGCGAGATGAATATCAATTAATTACTCAGAAAACAAACTTAAGGACAGTCTTAGGGCAGGCTTTGGAAGAGATGTCAATTAAGATGGATCTGGCTAATATTACATTTGAATATAATGATATTACTGAGCATCAAGATGCGTTTATTTATGCTGATCCAGATCAGTTATTTCAGATTTTTCATAATCTTCTTGAAAATGCTATGCGTTATGCGCCATTAGGAAAAGGAAAGGTGGGTAAAGTTATTTGCGATTTTTATTTTTCGGATAATGATGTTAAATGGCCAGGAGCTGGGTGGGTTGTCGCTATTAGTGACAATGGACCAGGGATAGACAAGCAACATATACCAAGATTAACAGAACGATTTTACCGCGCAGATGATAAAAACGGAGGAACAGGTTTAGGGTTGTCTATCGTCAAGCATCTCATTACGCGACATAGGGGTAGCCTAGCGATTGAAAGTACAAAAGGCCAAGGCAGTTCTTTTTTAGTCTGGTTTCCAACCATTGATACATCGTTATCTGAGGTTTCTTTATAAAGCAAAACAGCGATGAATATCACAAATTAAAATACCTGACCATCAAGTTTTATTCCCTGAATGATCTTATACTATTTGCCATGTAATTGTTGAAGACCAAATTGCAATAATAGAAATGGGACCCATCAATAGAACCTAAGATATTGCGAGCATGGTTAGAATTTATAGTAAAACTGAGATCGATAAAGGTAGAGAACGTTTCAGCTTTAGTGCTTATGATTGAAGCTAATAGAATACGCTAAGAAGAGAAATTGAATACAAATGCATATTAAGATTTACAACAGAGTTGTTATTTCGAAAGAAAATATTAAACATGATCATGATTCAAGGTGAAGATGCAATCATTCAAATAGACGTTAAAGATATAAGTAATGACTTAGGGGGAGTCGTGTCCTATGATTATTATATTGATTGTGAGTTACTTTATAAAAGGGAAAATGTTTTCTTTGTTTCAAAAGATATAAGAATATTTTACCTTCAATTAAAAAGTCTTTATTTAGGTTTGAAAGATTTAGTTTCAAATACCGTCGATGCATACTATCTAGAGTCTGAACGCAATATTATTTCTATCGGCTTTTTCAAAGATCAATATAGTTCTGACTTCTTACTAAATTTTCACTTTTATCTAGAATGGGAAAGCGAAACCTCACTGAAAAGTAAAATGCGTATCTCTACTGAGCAAATACGAGATTTTGCTAATGAAATACGTCATTTGGTGTTGAATTTCGAAAATAATATTTAAATTATTTCGGATCTTATAGCGGTTCTATATTTGATTAAGAAATTGTAATTACTGATATTAATATACTTGTTTTTTGTAAATATTAGCAATGAGCTTGTACGTGAAACGCAGCTCTAGTGTATCAAAACATTACCTAAATAGATATTTTGGTAAAAGGAGAAAAAATTAATATTCGACTTCTAAACTGCGGAATAACGAATTTTATTAATTATATTTATTTCGTGGTGCTGCTGGCGAGGATTGAACTCGCGACCTCTCCCTTACCAAGGGAGTGCTCTACCACTGAGCTACAGCAGCGTTACGTGCTTTAGTAGCTTTTTGTTTTGCAGGATGCAACAAAAAAATTCAGTTTTGGAATAATTTTTACTTATTTTTATCTTGTAAGTATAAGTTCATTTATACGAAACTGATATTTATTTGTGAGCAGCTTGGATCACGACCAAAACTAAGGGCTATAATAGTTAATAAAATAAATATAGTCGGTTATATGTATGAAAATAGGATTGCTATTCACGTTTAAATACATAAACTGTTTTGAAATTTACATTGGAATTTGGCCAAAAGAATGAATTATAAGTTTTCTTTTTTACTGCTGGTGATTGCAGCACCGATAGTTACTGGATGTGCCGTAGGGCCTGATTATCAAAAACAAGATATATGGACCCCATCCAAATGGTCAAATACAAGTAATGCACTGCAAAGAAACGTCAATAGCCAAGTAGTTGCCCAACAAGTCCACCCTCTATGGTGGGAGTGTTTTCATGATCCAGTATTATCAGCGCTCGAAAAACGGTTAGTGACAGCAAATCTAGATGTTCAAATGGCAACGCAACGTTTGATTGCCAGTCGGGCACAGCTACTTATTGCTGGTGCTGATCGTTTCCCAAGTTTGGGGGCATCGGCGGGATATCAACGCAGTCAGTATAGTGAAAAATCTGTAAGTCGTGCTATTCAAAAAGTTAAAAATAGTCACCCCGCTTTAGGAAATACAATTAACCCAAGTGATATTGATGTTCCTTCCTTTAATCAGTGGAATGACGCTTTGGATACAAGTTGGGAATTGGATTTGTGGGGTAGAGTGCGCCGGCAATACGAGTCTGCTCATGCTTTGATGCAGGCTTCGGAAGAGGATCGGCGGGCCATATTGATTGCTCAACAAGCAGAATTGGCACAAAATTATATCACTTTGCGCGGATTACAGGCTGAACTGAATATTGTCCAACAAAATGAAAAAATTGCGCAGGAATCTTTAACATTAGCTCAACAGCGTTTTGCTGGTGGATTGGTAACAGAATTAGATGTTCGGGATGCTCAATCTCAGCTAGAACAGGTTCGAGCTAGCATTCCGACTTTAGAACAGCAAATCATAGAATATATCAATGCGTTAGGTTTGTTATTAGGCGAACCGCCTCGTGCTTTAAGTAATGAGCTTATAGCCTCCCAGCCTATTCCCCCTGTCCCTCCACAAGTGCCAATAGGATTTCCTTCTGAATTGGCACAACGTAGACCAGATATCAGAGAAGCAGAAGAAAAATTGCATTCTGCAACGGCTGAAGTGGGTATTGCAGTGGCAGATTTTTATCCTAAAGTAACGGTTGATGCGCGTATGGGATTTCAATCCCTATCATTTAGAGACCTTGGTTTTTGGAGTGCTCGTGCTTGGAGTGTTGGCCCTACAATTTCATTACCCATTTTTGAGGGGGGTAAACTGAAAGGGCAATTAACATTAAAAAAAGCCCAACAAAAAGAAGCCGCATTGTTTTACCGGAAAACCGTTTTACAAGCCTGGCAAGAGGTTGATAATGCATTAAATGCATATCAAGCAGAACAGTTAAAGCAAGTTCGTTTGCAAGATACGGTAAAAGCGAATCAACGTTCTGTTTTTCTAGCACAAGAACAATATCGTCGGGGAACACAAAATTTTATCAATGTTCTAGATGCAGAAAGAAGACTATTAGCTTCGCAAAAAGATTTAATTAATAGTAATGCCCAAATCTCATTGAACCTTGTGCAATTATATAAAGCCCTCGGCGGTGGATGGGAAAGTGTATATCCTGCCCAGTCCAAAAGTTTTTAATTACTAAGGATTAGAAAAATAAAACGTTTCTCTTTTAGGAAAATCTTTTGTTAAAATAAGACTTTTTAATAGATGTTCTTCTTAATCATAAACATTTTAAGTAAAAATAATATTTAAGTGTTTTTTATTTTTGCGGAATTATATATTTAAATAAAATTATAGGTCTTCTTGATAGTTGATGAATAAAGGAAAAATATAATATACTTAATTATTTTGTATATTAATAATATTAATTAGGAGTTTTTAGTGCAGTTTTTTTATCTGAAAAATGCTTATGATGGTTATTTATATGTTGCTACCGATAAAAAATATAACGGGCAGTTATGCGTTTCTTCTGAAAGCGATCAAGAAAATTTTTCTAGATTGATCGGTTTCTGTCTATATGAGCATCCAAGTTTATTATTTTTGTGTGCAGAAAAAGAAAATACGTTGTTACGGTTAAGTGATCGGGCTTTTGTGTCTACTGCTTTCCCCGTTGGGATTGAAGGAGGAATTTTTGCTCATACTATTTCTTTATATGACCTACAAGATCATTCTTGGTTGTCTATCCCTCCTATTGGTGTCTCTGGATTTGTAGAAAAACAGGAAGTTAATCGAGTTTATCTATGTGGTTTGGCAAGACAAAAAGTTGATTGGGAAGCTATCAAGTTACAAGATATTAATGTGGGTGACGTACCCTTTTTTATACAAAAATTAGCTTCTTGTTATGAGCAGCTTTTTAGTAGTCAGCCCAATATCGATTCTATTAAAAAGGTGATGAATGCCCCCTACGATAATGATATAAAACGAAACGTTATCAATGCCTTTTATCCTTTAATGGGGGTAAAAGAGCTTGATGAAATCGTAAATCAATTAAGACACTCTCCAGACTTTAAACGTCAGTTTTTAGAAACATTTGGAGATGATTTTTGGATACAGCATGCATTATCTCCATTACTTTCTTGGGAAACAGATAAGCATAATAGGTCTATTATAGTTTGTGATCAAAAATATGATCATCTCGATCAATATTTTAAAGAACGCGAATTCTCATCTATAACACATGCAATCAATTGCTCATATAGGCGTACAATAACGCCAAAGAAAAAAGCATGTGTCGTGACAACTATACGGAATGAAGGTATTTCAATTCTGGAATGGATTGCATGGTATAAAAAACTAGGGTTTGAACATTTTTTCATTTTTAGCAATAATAATGATGATGGGTCTGACGAATTATTGCGATCTTTAGCGGAAGCTGGCGAGATCACTTGGCTACAAAATGAAATGGGTGAGGGCGTTAGACCTCAGGCTAAAGTTTGTAAATATGCGTTTTCTGCTCTTCCTGAAGTATTGGATTATGAATGGTGCCTTGTTTTAGATATTGACGAATTTTTATCGATTAATAGGGACTTGTTTCAAAATATAAAAGATTTGTTACGTTGGATTGAACGGAATAATGTTGATGCTGTTGGTTTTAATTGGCAGTATACATCTTCAAGTAAAATACATGATTTAAAACAATTAGTAACACAACGCGTCAAATACTTCGTTAGTAGCAATACAATTGGCGCAGCTAATTGTTTAATTAAAAGTATGTCAAAGCCTCGCTACATGATTAGCGCTGCTGATCATTGTGCAATTTGGAGTCATAAGTATCACGCCGT